>CAZXUP010000139.1:0-7455 GCA_964643815.1 uncultured Vampirovibrionales bacterium | reverse complement strand
GCCAATCCGGTGCGCCCGGTCGCTGGCCTGGTCTTCCGCCGCCGGGTTCCACCACGGGTCGTAATGAATGACATAATCGGCCCCGGTCAGGTTCAAGCCGGTACCGCCCGCTTTCAAACTCATCAGGAAGATGGGAATCGACTCGTCGTTGTTGAAACGATCCACCATCACATGGCGGTCTCGCGTCTCGCCAGTAAGGTATTCGTACTTGATGCCCTTCTTATCCAGCCAGGTGCGGACAATCTTGAGCATTTCGACAAATTGGGAGAACAGCAGAATCCGGTGACCTTCGCTAATCACCTCTTCAATCATCTCTTTCAGCGCGGTAAACTTGGCCGATTCTTTCAGGCCCCCTGAGAGTTCATCATCCATGAGGCCGGGATGGCAGCAGATTTGACGCAAGCGCAGCAAGGCCGCAAAAATGGAGTTGGAGGAGCCCGGCATGCCTTTTTCGGCAACACGGGCAAACACTTCCTCGCGGGCTTTTTCCAGCACTTCCAGATACAGTTCGCGCTGGGCTTCGGTGAGTTCGCAGTAGGACACCGCTTCGATTTTCGGCGGCAGATCTTTGGCTACGTCTTGCTTGAGACGGCGCAGCATAAACGGGAAGATCTGCTTTTTCAGCCGACGCTCGGAATCCCGGTTGCCGCGTTCTTCAATCGGCGTGACATACCGATATTGGAAATCATCCTTGTCGTACAAGAAGCCCGGCATCAAAAAGTCAAACACCGACCACAGTTCGATCAGGCGATTTTCCACCGGCGTACCGGAGAGCGCCAAGCGGTGCGACGCCTGCAGCGATTTACTGGCCTGGGCCGTTTGCGATTCGAAGTTTTTGATGTTTTGCGATTCATCCAGAATGGCATAGCGGAACGGATACGCCTGCAAGGCCCGGATATCACGCCGCAACAGCGCATAGCTGGTAATCACCGCATCGGCGTCTTTAATTTTCTTGTATTCGCTGTGCCGATCCGCCCCGGTCAGGTTGACCACGCTCAGCTCGGGCGTAAACTTCTTGATTTCGTTAATCCAGTTATAGACCACCGAGGTCGGGCAAATAATCAGCGACGGCATCGGCCCATCCACGTCCTTGGCATGTTGCAGCGCCACCAGCGTTTGCAGGGTTTTACCCAAGCCCATGTCATCGGCCAAAATACCGTTGAGGCCATACGAGTACAGGAACCACAGCCAGTTGAAACCGGCTTTCTGATACGGACGCAACTCGGCCCGGACACTCGCGGGAATCTCAACCTCTTCCATCGTCTGCTGCGATGAAATGACATCCCAAAATTTCGAAAATTTCTTGCTCATATCGAGCTGAATGCCCTGATCCCGCAACTCGGCGATCAGGCCCGCCCGATACGTTTGAATGATATAGGTGTCTTTTTCATCCGGCGGCTGGTCGGCGTCAAAAAACTCCAGCGTCTTGATGAAATACAAAATCGCGGCCAGCGGAATTTCCACGTAGCCCACATCTTTCATAAAGAAGTATTTTTTGCCCTGCATCAGGTGACGCTGAACGTCATCCAGGGTCATTTCCCGATCCCCAATCACGCAATCGATCTTGAGGATGAACTGATCCACCGTCTGGGCAAACTCGATGCGTCCGCGCAAGCTAAGCGGCTGATCGGAGGCTTTCATGGATTTCAGATCGTTCTCAAACTTGGCCTGCCAGGCGTCCACTTCCTGTTCCATCAGGTTTTTGAGCGTGACATTGTAAAAGTCAATCGCGTCATCCCCTTCGGCAAACAGGTGATTGGTTTGCAGCGGCTGCAAACCACCTTCCATCAGGCTTTGGTACGCATCATGCTCGGCATGGATATCCCGCTTGACCCAATAGATCTGCTCTTTGTCTTTTTTGGTGATCATCACATACGGCGTCTCGGGGGTCTTTTTGCTATACGGCACTTTCACGCCATCGTAGTGAAATTCCAGGCTTACACGGATTTTGAGCGTCGCCTCATCCATCAACTCGACCGTCACCGTTTTCACTGGCGGCTTTTTCTTCAGATCGACCTGATGCACGATATCGGCCAGATCCATATCCACCAGCTTGCGCAAGTGCGGAAGCTCTTCGTACATAAACTTGCCGCCATCCGCATCCTTGATATCGGTAAAGCTGGACTTGATTAAGTAGCTCGGCAGCTCGCTCAGCTTGTTGGATAGCGGGTAAACCTTGTTTTTGTACAAACCCCACGCCACATCCTTGCCAAACATCGTAATTTCTTCCAGCGGATAGGCATCATAAGGTTCCTGGCGAATCCAGTGCAAGGAGACCAGCACGTTACCCGCCATCGACACATTCACCGACATCAGCAAGAACAGCGGATCTTGTTCAAACATAAGACGTTGGCTTTGGGTGTTGCACACTTCTTCCACTTGCGACAGCAGTTGCAGGAGTTGTTCGCCTTCAGCCACCGGAACATGGAACCAGCCGTGATCCGGCTTGCCCTTGGCGCTTTTCAGGATAAACTGCATCAGGTTGAGTTCGCGCCGGTCGGCTTTGCTGAAGCTGTCTTCCCCTTCTTTATTAGCTTGCTCAAGCGCTTTTGTCAGCAAAGCTTCCAGATTGTGCTGAATCTTGCCGCTTGCACGCTCTTCGACTTTCACCCCAATTTGCCTTGGCTTGGAGCCTTTATCCGGCTTGATCAAAAACCGGTAATGCCCTTCAAAATCGGATGAATCCAACGCCTGGACCGTCTCGTCCTCACTGGGCAAACGATAGTATTTTTCCCAATAGTGGCGTTTCACCGATTCCAACGCCACCGCCACAGAGTGCTTGCACCACATCTCTTCCAGCGGACAGTCGCATTGCAACTGGACATGGTCTTTCTGAAACAGGATTTGAATGTTGTAGGATTCTTTGTACTTGCCCTTCACCTTGGCTTTCACGCCCTGATGATCCAGCGTAATGTGCTGGATCTGGTTTTCGCGGAAATAGTTGTAACCGCGACGCCAGCTCCCCGGCTGCGCCTGTTGCTTAATATAACCGAAATTGAAATCGATAATCGTATCCAGGGTCTTCATAGAGGGGGTCATTACATTCCAAAAGTCTGACAGACGGTTCTGTATCGGGGGTTACCAATCGATTCGGCGGGTCGATGACACTGTAGCAATTGATTGAAAATCCTTATAAAACTTGGCTCTTACAACTCCGACTTCTGTGCATCCCAGCGCCTCAGCGCTCAAACTATCCTATCAATGGCTCTTCAAATGCCGGTCAACAAACAACACACCCCTACCCTCCCATTTTAGCAGCATCCGCCCGGATTGCAATCCACAAGCTACAGTTGAACCTCAAAATCGGTCAGAACCGTCACATCCGGATGCTGTTTCAGCCAGGAAGCCGGCAGGCTTTTGGAGGGTTTCGTCTTGGGGTTGAACACTTTCTGGACAATCGCCTGCTTGTCCTGTCCGGTGGCCAGCAGAATGATTTTACGCGCCGAAAGGATCGTTCCGAGTCCCAGCGTGACGGCCTGAAGCGGATAGCCTGCCTTGCCAACCGAACCGAAATTGCTTTTGATGGTTTGCTCGGCCAGATCAATCACGCGCGCCGGGGAGTCCGGCAGGGAGCCGGGCTCGTTGAAGGCGATGTGCCCGTTGCCGCCAATGCCGAGAATCACCAGGTCCGGCCCATCATCCGCGCTCACAAGCCGCTCGTATTCATCCGGCTTTTGGCTGTAGTGGTCAAAATAGTGTTTTCTGGCCGTAATATAGTCCCACAGCTCCCGGTTCATATACTCGGCGTAGGCTTCATACGGAACCCGGGGCGCTCGGGGCGCCGGGTTGACATACTCATCCAGGTGAAACAAGCGGCTTTGTCGCCAGTTGAGATGCGGCATATGACGCAGCACCTTGTACATCGGCAAAGGCGTCCGGCCTGTCGGAAACACAATAGAGGACTCCGGTTTGGCCAGTAACTGTGCAGCGACCATCCCGGCGGCCTCGCATCCAACCGCATCCGCATCGCGTAGCCGGACAAAATGAATTCCGGCCAGGGGTTTCACATTACGTCCCATACCAAATCGAACCCGGCAATTCTGTTGATAAGACACAAGCCCTACAGCGCGGGCCTTAAGAGAAATCATACATTGAATCGTCCATTCGGGGTGATTAAAATACGGCTTCTTTCCGTTTCAACACAAGATACGCCCAACAGGAAGCAAGGAGATTTTCGGCAGGAATACCCGTAAAGTCAATCCTGCTTTCGTTTGTGATTAAATAAAAAGGTCGCCCAAAAACAGGTAAAGCCGCCATGAGCGAACATCTTCCAACAACCGCCCAGTCGGAATCCTTTCAGGCAGAAGCCGTCCTAAAAGGCGAATATGCCAGAAACGGTGAGTTTCACAGAAACCTGGACCCCAACTGGAGCTACTATCCCATCTACGTCAACAAGATTGCATTGATTGACGAAATATTGCAACACCACGGCTGCGAACACGGCAAAATTTTGGATGCCGGCTGTGGCGAAGGGGTATTGGTCGAAAAATACTCCCGACAAGGCTGGGATATTACCGGTGTTGATAAAAATTACGCTTCCCAATACGTCCAAGAGGGCTCGATTATCGACTTACCCTTTGAGAGCAATCGTTTTGATACAGTGCTTTGCCTGGATGTGCTGGAGCATATTCTTTACCCCGATCAGGAGAAAGCCCTGCTCGAGATTCAGCGGGTATTGAAACCGAATGGCCTGGCGGTCTTCTCCATCCCCAATCTGGCCCATTTCACCTCCCGGCTCAAGTTTATGCTTCGGGGCCGCTTGCTTCGCACGGCCTCTATCAGTCATCATCCCGGTGATCGCCCGTTGATGGAATACGAAAGCCTGATTGCAAGCTGCCAGATGGAAATCATCGAACGGCACGGCATTTTCCCAACCGTTCCGCCAATTTACCGCATGGTCATGAAAAATCCCGGCAAAAGCGCCGGGCTACTTCGCTTTTTACGGAAGTTTCCATTTCCGATTGATTGGCACTTTCAGGTGTTGCTGGCATGCCGCTCTACCAAAGCGCCTGAGGAGCCGAACGCGTGATTTTTCAGGAGGCCCCGCTCACTGGCGCATTTGTTATTGAGGTTGAGCGTCTTGAGGATGAGCGCGGGTTTTTTGCCGAGGGCTGGAAAGATACGGACGCCCAGGCACACGGCATTGACGCCGTTTTCAACCGCAGCAATATCTCCTACAACAAAGCCAAGGGCACGCTGCGTGGTTTGCATGCCCAACGCAAACCATATACCGAAGCCAAGCTGGTCCGTTGCCCACGGGGCGCCATTTTTGATGTGATTGTCGATATCCGTCCCCAGTCCATTACCTATGGGCAGTGGTTTGGCGTTGAATTAAACGCCGAAAACCGCCGGATGCTGTATATCCCGCAAGATTTTTTACACGGCTTTCTGACACTGGCGGATGATACCGAGGTGTTTTACCAGGTGGCCGGAACGTACCGCCCCGATATGGAAATCGGCGCGCGTTACGATGAGCCGGCCTTCAATATCCAATGGCCACAAATCGATAATCAGACCGTTGCACCCACCCTCTCTCCAAAAGATCAAGGCTGGCCGCTCTTTGAAACACTCTCGAAAGAAACGCTCCAAAAGGCCTGATGCCTGACGGCTGAAAATTCGGTCTTTCGCAGGATCTTGCAAACCCGCTTTCAATAGGCGCAAGTTCCGCCAGCGCAGAGCCAGAGCAGCCGACGCCCCTGGCATTCCGCAAAACAAAAATTTGAAAAATCAACGCGCTAACGCTACTATATAAAGCTGGAAGCTCGGCATCAGTATGCCGCCTTCCAGTATCCCTAAAAGATTATCTGTTGATTAAAGGAGAGAGCCCATTATGAAACTGGGGAAAGTAGTACTCGCCCTGTCATTCGTCGTTGCTGGCGCTTCGGCTGCGTTTGCCGAGCAAGCTCCATTTGCCACCTATAACGTTGTTCTGGACACCCCATTCCCTCGTCTGGAATCGTCCAACCCGATTTTGGCCGAACCTCCGGCCAAAAGCAATGTGGCATTCCGCATTCAAAACAACACCGGCAAAGCACTCTACTTCGTTGGCAACAACGAAAAACAGTACATTCCGGTCGTGTCTGAAAGAACCGTAACCACTCCTTACTCCACCGAAGACTTCAAAGCAGTCGATGAAGCCGGCAACACGGTTGCAACCTGGCGCTTGCAAGGCGGACAGGTTCAGGAAGCAAAAATCAAATCCGCAACCGAAGCTGAATTCGCCGAGTGGGGCCGCAAGCTCCAGGGCGTGATTGAGTCCGCTCAAAACCGCACCGTGAGCTACTCCTCCTACCAGTCCCAGCAACCCGCCGCCGCAGCTTCTGCTGCCCCGAGCGCGCCTGCTGACGAAGCTGGCACCACCGTGCGCGGCTACTGGTAAGCCCCAACCGGCTTAAAAACTCAAATCCCCTTCAGTCATCCGGCTGAGGGGGATTTTTTATGGCGGTCTTGATTTTGAGAACCGGTTAAACGGTTCCACATGGTTTTGAGCCCATTCTGAAAACCATGCCCCATCGTTTTCATGTCTTCCCACAAACCGGAGAAAAATCCTTTGAACCAGCGTCCAACACCAACAACCCACCGAACGAGAACATTTTTCGGTTTTGCAGGTGACGACGAAGCCGTTTTGTCCTGCTGGCGATTTTGAATATTGATCAAAACCTCATCCGGCGGCAAAGGGGGACAACAGGGAACCGGCAAACCCAACTTCCGACGCTCGCAACAGCCGGTGGGCATGGGTTCCGAATGATGTTTGTGATCGGGCTTGCGGTTTTCGGACGACGCTGAAAAGCGAACCCGCGTGAAATTGATCATGGCACACCTGTTTTCTATTGAGTGAACCGGCGAATCGCTGTATGACACAAACAACCCGCCGGTTGTTTAAACGCCTATCCGCAGCACCCGGAGAAATGGACACTGTCCCCGACTGGACGAGGATTGATGTCCGCTTTCGGACGCTCCTGCTGCACTTGGATATGTGCGGCCTTCGGTTTCTGCTCAGCCTGTTTGCCGCTGAACATCAAGGCACAGCAGCCCGCAAAATTTACGTTCATACTGATTTCACCCCCTTTCCAATTCTTTCTGATTCTACTGGCTTCGATGATTTTTTGGAAGGCGTAAACCAGCTTTTCATACCGGTCGCCATCTCACCCAATTCACTCAGGCAAATAACGCTGCCCGGCGAGCAGCCGCGTGCGCAAGTCACCGCCACCGCACCCCCCAGGCCCAATGCTTTTGAAAACCGCAAGCCCGCCAACGCCATCCCGACTGAAATGCCGAGGCGCGTCAGCACAGGCGGGATATGGAAATTTTCTTTTAAAGGTTCCGTGATGCGCTTATTGAGTTCGCTGGCGCCTTGCACCACCAAACCCACCAACGGCGCCATAATGAGCAATTGTTTGGCCGTCGGTTTTAATGAGTCCTTCGTCAGTTTTGTTGCAATGGGCGTAATGACGG
>CAZXUP010000138.1:0-7487 GCA_964643815.1 uncultured Vampirovibrionales bacterium | reverse complement strand
TGTGGAAATCGGGTTCGCTGATCTCCCCGGTCCGAATCCGATTTCCACAAGCTGTCCACGGCCATGGGCAAACTGGGCGATGTCCCGATTTTCATTGATGACTCGCCGGGCATGTCCGTGATGGAAATGCGCGCCAAGGCCCGTAAGGTGCAGATGGAAGTGGGCGATGATTTGGGCTTGATTGTGATTGACTACCTGCAGTTGATGAATGGCCCCGGTGGCGGTGGCAACGAAGGCAATCGGACGCAGGAGATTTCTTCAATCTCGCGTGGCTTGAAACAATTGGCCCGTGAAATCAAGGTGCCGGTGATTGCGTTGTCTCAGCTGTCGCGCGCGGTGGAAAGCCGCCAGGACAAAACGCCGATGTTGAGCGACCTGCGGGAATCGGGTTCGATTGAGCAGGACGCGGATCTCGTGATGTTTATCTACCGGGACGAATACTACAACCCGGACAGCGAACGCCCCGGCACGGCGGACATTGTGATTGCCAAGCAGCGGAATGGCCCTGTGGGCAAAGTGTCGTTGCTGTTTAGAAGCAGCGTCACCAAGTTTCTCAACCCCGCCGATCGCAAAATCCAGATCTTCTAATGATGGGGCAGTACCTGCTGAAACTTTTTTGTCAAATATACACTAAGAAAAGATTACAAATTGTAAACAAGGTTCAATTGCTCTCAGCATGAGCGATCTCAAGGGGGAAGGCATTAATTGTTTTTATTTCCATTTTCCAATTTGAGAAATCTCAGCTAGAATAGTCCTGTTGATTGAATAGGGGAGCGGGATGGGTGCCTTGTTACACACAGCCGGACAGGCAATGAACCAGGTTCATGCGCCGTACCGTCGCACAATCGTGCCTGCAAACCAAACACCGGTCTTGCAGGGTAGCCTCCCGGCAACTCTATCCAAGGAGCCGGCGGCGGATTCGTTTACCAAAACGAGCGCTTTGCCTGTGACGTCATCAGAGCCAAAAGCGGCTTCTATGACAAAAGACGTTGCGAAACGGGCGAATACATTAAAAGATCTGTTGGTTGCCGATGGCAACCGTAAGCACAATGCAGCGGCCCTGTTTAAAGCGGTCACGGGTGTACAGCCTTTGGGTTTTCAATCGCAGCAGGCTTCCGAACAAAAACAGGCGTTGCTGAAAACAGAAGCGGAAGCCATCAATCAAATGAAGCCCGCGCAAAAATTGGCGTTGATGCAGCAGCTGACGGGCGTGGAATCGCCCTTTAGCAAAGTGGCCGAAAAAGTGCTGGTGCAACAGCAGACGCCGGGACTGAAAGATGTCCTGAACTGTTTGAAACCGCAAACGCAAAACCAGATGCCGGAAGCACCCGCTTTTGGTTTGCAGGCTGTGGGTCTTGGCTTGTTGATGCTGCCCGTGGTGTGCCCGGCAGGGGTGCTGCTTCAGCCCAGTTTGCTGGGGCGCGTTGTGGCCGGATTAGCAACGATTTTGCTGTAATTTTTTCCAGATCCATTTTTATTCCAAAGAAGCAGTTCATTCTTCTTGATAACGACACATAAGGTGATAATTGCCTGCCCAACCCGGAGCATGTTTGCTGCCGGGTTTTTTATTTCTTTAAGGACTCCAAATGATTTAAAAATGATATCCTCTCTGTAATCTTCCGTATAATCAGGTGTTTTAAAGCAATTCTCTCCATAAAAATGTTTTTATTTTCATTGAGAGAGGTATCTTATCCAATTTCATAAGAGGGCATAGTTGATTGGTTGATAATGAGCACGCGTGACTTGCGGGGCTGTTATCGGTGAATTTGGAAAACAACCACTTTCTACCTGGCAGTTGTTTATCGAGAGAGAGTATGTATGGCGATTAACTTAAATTCAACACAAATGACCAGCATCTTACTGAACAATCCGTTGTTGCCGAATGCGGCGCCCACGGTGACGTCAAGCGCCGCAAATCCGACAACCTCCCCATTGCTTCCGGGCGCGGCGCCAGCCACAGGCCAAGGACTTTTTTCATTTTTGAATGGTGGTGCGACTGCCGGTAACAATATCCTGGCGGAGCCTCCCAAGAAAAAAATGTCCTTCTTTGACATGATCATGTTGAAACAGTATGAAAAGCAGCAGAAGAAAGCGGAGAAGGCGACCCGAAAAGCCAATGAAGCCGCCGCCGCTCTAGGCATCAATCCTGGTTTATCCGGTGGAACCCCTGGTTTGGGTGGCTTGGCTGGACTGACGGGAGGTTTGCCAGGTGCGGGCAATGGTGGATTAGGTTCCCTGCTGGGTGGTCAGAATACAGGTGTATCATCGCTGTTGGGCGGTGCTAATAAAACGCCAGGTTCCTCTGGAGGGATAGCCTCCAATCCAGGCGCCTTTGCATTTTCTCTGACGGGCCAGCAGTTTTTACCATTTGCCAATCCCGAGACGATTTTAAAGAACGTGCAACTCTCGGCGTTAGCCTAGAGTACCCTCCCGAGCTTAAGGAATAGACGATGTCGATTAACGGAATGAATGCAGCTACAAACAATAATCCCGCCTGGAGCGCCGCCAAGGCGAACCAGCAACCTGCACCGACGCCTGCTTCTGAGACGCCGCCCGCAAATAAATCGGCTGAACCGGCCAGCAATGGCAATGCGACAAATACGCAGCCTCCGCTGACGCCGATGCCGCCGGGTGTGTCCGCGCGTGAGTCCAGGACAGACACGTTTACGCCTTCCAATAAACTGAACGTTCCAAACAGTGGAGACAATGCGCCTGCGAATGCACGGTCGCAAGACGCATCCCAGGATGCATCTCAAAATGGATCGAAGTCGGTTGTACCTGCTCAGGTCGATTCCATCAATAATGAAAATGGGCAACAGCCTGCGCTGACGCCGATGCCACCGGGTGTGCGCAATCCTGCCGAATCTGTATCCAAACCTGAAGATACGGGCAATGCCGGTAATGCGGCAAATAGAGGTCAGAATACGCAACCACTTGAGCAACAACCCGCGCAGCAGCCTCCGCTAACGCCGATGCCGCCGGGTGCGCCGAACCCTGCTGCACCCAACGCTAATGCACCCACTTCTGATGTTGCTCCGGCAAACGATCCGAATGTGCCAACAATCCGGGCCAATGTGGGTGGCTTCCAAATTGATACGGCAGCGCTGAATCCTGCGGACAGTGGTGAATCCAAAAAAGAGAGAAAGAATGACAGCAAGCTGTCTATTGGTGCGCCGGTGGATGTCAGCGTCAAGCAGCTCAACATGGAAGAGACCGCGCTGAATATGGCCAAGGCGTCTTTGGCGCCGGATGCCGATAAGGGTGATATCAAGGACAAGGCCAAGGAAATTTTGGCGGCGAATGGTTTGAGTACCAAGCAAGCCAGAAAAATGGATGGCGCGACCGAGTTGAATGTGAAATCCCGCGAAGTAACTGCGGCTGATATTGCCTGGAACCAGGCCAAGGCGTCTTTGGCGCCGGATGCGGACAAGGATGATATCAAGGACAAGACGAAAGAGATTTTGAAAGCCAACGGCATAAGCCTGAAGGAAGCGGGCAAAACGCAGGTGGACGTGCCGGTGAGCGTAACGGCTGATGGCGCGCAAGTGCCTGGCGCTGTGCAAAATGTTGCGGCTCCGGTACAGCCTTTTGCCCCGCAAGATCCTTTGGCGGTTGCGTTGGCTGCGGCTACGGCACAGCCTCAAACACCATTTAGTTTGCCTGCACAGGCGTCGCAACCGGCAGTGCCAAACCTGGGCGCGCAGATTTTGAGCGCGGTTCAGCAAGATCCGCTGGTTCAGCAACGTCAACTGGCATTGCAGCAACAGCCGATTACCAATCCTGTGGATGCCGCACTGTCAAGCATCGGGTTAGGGCGTAGCGGATCGTTTGAACGCGCTGTCGGCCTGGCGAATATCGACCCGAACATTGCCCGGCAGATTGCAGGCGGTTTGGCTGGTGTTTTAGGCTAAGCCAAAACCGTTTCGGCTTCAACCGCTTTAGAAGCGGATGTTTTTCCGGCGGATTTAGATGGCTTGGCCGACTTGGCTTTTTTAGGGGCTGCCGTACCGTCGGTTTGCATCAGTTGAATCGAAATCGCCTTGTGGCTGACAGGATCCGCCTGAACTTCCTGAACCTTGGCGGCGCAGTTGACAAGACCGGTCAATTTAAAGGCACGAACGCCTTGCACAAACAGTTGTTGAAACTCATGCGCCAGAACCTGGAGGGATTGCGGTTCCTGGCCCGGGCCGTATAGCGTGGTGGGGATAAACCCGGCTGCACGGAGCTGACGCGGGGTTAATGTGGTATCGCGTTCCGAGGTTTTCAATTCCTGAGGCGTGGTCATGGTTGAGGCTCCGTTCAACTTGAAGTGGATAATATACTCCCCACGATAGTGCAATCTCAAGACCGTCGTCAAGCATCTTTTAGTGCTATCCTCCGGCTGGATGAGCCTATTTTGAAGCACGAAACTTTCATCGCACATGCGAATCCGGTCGTACAAAAACAAAAGACCTCTGCGTGAGACGGCAATGTGTTTTGCTTCTATAATGTCAGCGTATCAACAAGTGACGAGCGGGAAACGGATGATGCTGATTTATATTTTGTGTACAAAAGAACACCATGAGCAGGCGGTTTTGGAAGGAACCTATCGCCCGGATAGCCTGGAAGGTGAGGGTTTTATTCATGCATCTCCGGCAGAACAACTGACACGGGTGGCCAACAAGTATTATCGCGAGCATGCCAGTTTGTGCCTGATGACGCTGTCGGTGGATCGGATTCGTCCGGAAGTGAAATGGGAAACCATTGCCAATGGGGATGTGTACCCGCACATCTACGGCCCGCTGAATATGGATGCCGTGCAAGGCGTGCAAACCGTTGTCCGGCAACCGGACGGCCTGTACGCGATCTTCCTTGATCCTACGCACGCCTGAATCAGCACAGAAAATTTGTGACACAAAACTTTACTGGTCAATTCGAGTTGTTTAAATTACAATACACAACAGTTGAGGATAGCCTGGTAATTCAGGTGTGGGTTTTATAGAGATTTAAGCGACGAAGGGCAGTTTCATGCGTATCGGGGGGTGGCCGCCATATCAGCGGTCAGGGGTCAGCGATGGGCGAATCGAGACAGTTGATCTGCCGCGTTCGCCCAAACCTGTTCCAACAGGCCTGAATGGGTTCATTACTGCCGATGCGGTTCATGCCTCCAAGGCAATTCGGTTTGCCGGGCTGATTGATGAAGACTATAACGTGCAGTTGCGCAGCACCCAGCCGATGAACTCGCCGGTGGCTTCGGCTGTGTTGCGGGGCTTGCTGACGCGAAATGCCGTCAAAAAAGCCATGGGCGATCCGTCTTCACTCAAGTTGTTTCTGGATAGTATTACAACCGACTGGTTTATGGGGGCGGCCCGCGGAGAACTGGCCGATGTGCTGCGCCTGATTGAGCGTCCGGTGGATATTATTGTAAAAGAAAAAGTGAGTCATCTGGGCATGTTGGCGCTGCAGTCGGCGACGGGCAAGCGATTGATGTACGACGGGGCGCTGCTGTCTCTAGGTTCCATCAAGGCAAGCTCGGCTTTTGGCCGCAATGATGACCAGAGTGTGGATCGGGAATGGCAGAACGAATACATCCGCGATCTGGAATACAAAATCATGCGTCGCGCCGGGTTGAAAAATCGTGCCGAGTTGTATTGGCGGGATTTAAGTGGGATGGAAGAACTCAATAGCTTGCAGGCATTGGCCAAAGGCAAGCGTGGTTTGGTGGATGGGGTGATTGTAAAACATGGCCGCGTTGTTACTCGTGCCAATCTCAATGCGTATCTGGCGCAGAAAAAATTTAATAAAATTCAAACGCAAAAATTTCTGAGCAATGCGCTCAACATCCATAAAATCCCAACCCTTTCGCTGGAAGAATTTTCACCCCGTTCGGTCCGTCCCAAAGTTTCTGCAAAAACGATGAAAAAAGATCCGGCAAGCAATCCGTTTGTTTATCGCTCTATGCGCGAAAAAATGGAGAGTGAGGACAAGAAAAGCAAAAAAATGGCGTCGCTTCTTGGGATAGAGAAGGTTGATGATGTTGATAATGCCCTGGGTAGCTTGTTGCTTGAGGGATTTGAACTTGAGGGTGAGAATGAGCAGGACGACGGGTTTCTTAAAGAAACGCAAGGCCTGACTTTTTATGCCAAAAATGATGATGACGAAGTAGAGGCGATGCCTGCCGCAAAAGTGTCTCCCGGAACGGAAGTTCGCGTTAAAAAAATTAAGCCGGATCAATTGGCCATGTCCCATTTGTCTGGCCGTCGTTCTTTTCTGGAAGATGATGTGATCTATTTCAACGATCCGTTTGTCGATGAAACCGCGCGGCAAATCACGCAGCATGTTCGTGATTTGGATTTGAAAAAACGCCGCGAAAATCCGCGCAGCAACATCAAGCTTCTGCTCAACAGTCCCGGTGGCTCCATTGCGTCCGGGCTGGATATCCGAAGCACGATCCATCATGCCAAAAACAAGGTGGATGTAATCGTGACCGGTATGGCGGCCAGTTGTGGCGCATTTTTGCTGGCCAGCGCCACCGGTAATCGTTTTGCCACGCCCAACGCTCGGGTCATGATTCATGATGCCTGGTGGGCACGACCTTTAGAGCCCCATCATCAATACAACCAGAACATGGATAACCTTCAGCAGATGACAAAAACTTTTGTGGAGGTGATTTCCAAAGCCGCCAAACGGCCTTTTTCCGACGTATGGCAGGACATGAAAATTGACGTGTGGATGAATCCGCTGGAAGCCATGTTTTACGGGCAGCGTGGTTTGTTCGATGCGATTTTGGTGGGTGGCAACAAGGCAATTACCAAGCAGGATGTTTCTTGCTATCTGCTAACCGAGCTAGGCTCCAAGAAAGCGGTTCAGAAATATTTGAAGGATCGGCTTGCCAGTTTGCGCGTGGGGCGTTTGAACTGGAAACCGGAAGAGCATAACGAAAAAGATCCGTTTGATAATCCGTTAAAAACGATTGAGGAAGTGGCGCGCCGTTCGGCGGTGGATATCGCCAAAATTCCAGAACTGACCCGGTCTGTGCCACAGGCAGTAACCGATGTTGATCAGCGTATTGTCGCCTTGCCGTACGGCGCTGAAGGCGACGATGCTGAGGAAGATCGTCTCAGCGCGCAGTCGCGTCAAGTGATCCGCACGGTGCGGGAGAAAATCCTCGGACGGCGGTAATTCGTTCTTCCCGAATGAATTAGTCTCTGAATGGCCCTTCGCTCAAGGCATCCTGATATTCGGGTGTAATGCGCGCGCCGTCAAACAAAACCAACCCCTTCATATCAGCGCGATGCAAGGCGTCAATCTGCTCGACGAGTTCGATGGGACCAACCCGGTTATAAAGTCCAAACACACCGATATACACCGGAATTTTATCCTGCACCTGCTGCTTGAGTTGCAGACATTGTTTGTACATCCAGTCGGGTCTGGCTGAAAGGCCAATCGGTGTTATGGCCTGAACCAGCCCTTCCTGGGCCCAGCGCGGGTAGTCCTGCAATTTTTGC
>CAZXUP010000137.1:0-7596 GCA_964643815.1 uncultured Vampirovibrionales bacterium | reverse complement strand
GGTTTTGAAAGAAGGCATGGCGGAGTTGGAGCGCAAACAACGTTTAAAAGGTGATGGGTTGGGCGCGAGCATTCCAGATGAAATTACGCCGGAATTTGTGCGGGATGAAGTAGCCCGGGGACGCGCCATCATCCCGGCCAATATCAACCATCCCGAACTCGAACCCATGATCATCGGGCGTAATTTTCTGGTTAAAATTAACGCCAACATTGGCAACTCGGCGGTTAGCTCATCCATTGAAGAAGAAGTCGAGAAATTGGTATGGTCCATTCGCTGGGGCGCGGATACCGTGATGGATCTCTCCACAGGCGCCAACATCCATGCGACGCGAGACTATATCCTGCGCAACTCCCCGGTGCCGATTGGGACGGTTCCCATCTATCAGGCGCTGGAAAAAGTGAACGGTAAAGCCGAAGAACTGACCTGGGAACTGTACCGGGATACCCTGATCGAGCAGGCCGAGCAAGGGGTGGATTACTTTACGATCCACGCTGGTGTCTTGCTGCGCTATGTGCCGCTAACGGCAAACCGGGTGACGGGTATCGTGTCCCGTGGCGGATCGATTATGGCGAAGTGGTGCCTCGCGCATCATCAGGAAAACTTCCTGTACACGCATTTTGAGGAAATCTGCGACATCATGAAAGCCTACGATATTAGCTTCTCGCTGGGCGATGGCTTGCGTCCCGGCTCGATCGCGGATGCCAACGACGCCGCGCAATTTGGCGAACTCGAAACGCTGGGCGAACTGACGCAAATTGCGTGGAAGCATGACGTGCAGGTGATGATTGAGGGGCCTGGGCATGTCCCGATGCACCTCATCAAAGAGAATATGGACAAGCAACTGGAAGTTTGCGGTGAAGCGCCTTTTTATACGCTGGGGCCTCTCACCACCGATATTGCGCCCGGCTACGATCACATCACCAGTGGCATCGGTGCGGCGATGATCGGTTGGTACGGCACCGCGATGCTGTGTTATGTCACGCCCAAAGAGCATTTGGGTCTGCCCAACCGGGAAGATGTGAAAACGGGTGTCGTCACGTATAAAATTGCGGCACACGCGGCAGACCTGGCCAAAGGGCACCCGGCGGCGCGATATCGGGATGACGCACTCTCCAAGGCGCGTTTTGAATTCCGCTGGAAAGACCAATTCAATTTGTCGCTGGACCCGGAAACGGCGCAAAAGTTTCATGACGAAACCTTGCCTGCGGAAGGCGCGAAAGAGGCGCAATTCTGTTCGATGTGCGGCCCCAAGTTCTGCTCGATGAGCATTACGCAGGATGTGCGCGATTTGGCTGATCGCGTCGCGGCAGAAAAGGTTGGCGTTTAGACGAATGACTCAAACGGCGGGTATTGTCGGTTCAGGACTTATTGGTCGTCTGCTGGCCCTTTCCTTGGTAGAAAAGGGTTGGCAGATTGATCTGTATGACCGCGATGATGAAGTAGGCACGCACTCCTGTGCCTATACGGGCGCTGGGATGCTGGCCCCTTGGTCGGAGCTGGAAATGGCGGAGCCGCTGCTGACGCGTTTGGGAATAACGTCGCTTTCCTTATGGGAGGATTGGCTGGCAAAACTGGTAAAGCCGGTTTTTTTCCAGCGGAGCGGTACACTCATTGTGTCTCATCGAAACGATTACCCCGAATTGGAGCGCTTGTCTCAAACGTTGGCACGCAAAATAAATACGTTTTTTCCAGAACACGCACGACCATCGTTTTTGTTTCAGGATAATATTCAAACGCTGGAACCTGCATTGGTTGGCCGGTTCCAGCGAGGCTTCTATCTGCCGGATGAAGGGCAAATTGATAATCGGCAACTTTTACGATCAATGGCCGCGACGTTAAAGCACGAAAACGTGCGTTGGAAAACAAATACGGAAATAAGAGATGTAATTCCCTATCGCATTCAAGAAAAAAACTATGACTGGGTGATTGATTGTCGGGGACTGGGTGCGAAAAAAGATTGGAAGAATTTGCGGGGGGTTCGGGGTGAGTTGATTCGCGTCAGTGCGCCTGATGTCTTGATTACCAGGCCTGTCCGGCTGATGCATCCGCGTTACCCGCTGTATATTGTCCCGCGAGAGAATCATCATTATCTTATCGGCGCCACTTCCATCGAAACGGACGAGATGAAACCTGTTACGGTGCAATCCGCATTGGAATTATTATCCGCAGCCTATTCGGTGCATCCGGGTTTTTCGGAGGCGGCTATTTTAGAAATGATAGCTAACTGTCGTCCCGCTTTGCCAAACCATCTGCCGGAAATACAGGCAAGCCCCGGCTTGCTGCGAATCAATGGTTTGTACCGGCATGGTTTTATGATTGCACCCGCGTTGGTGGAACAGGCAACGCGTTATCTGCAAAACCGGATACTGAATGCTGAGGATTCTGAAAATAATGTGATACACGAGGAGATGCCTGCGTATGCAACTTGTGGTTAATGGCGAAACTCATCAGGTTGAAAATAACGTGACGGTGCAGCAGTTGCTGGAGCGCCTGCGCTTTGAGTCCAAGTCCATTGCGGTTGCCATCAATGGGCGTTTTGTTCCTCGGCATGAGTACGAAACATTGTTCTTGCAGGATCAACAGGCATTGGAAGTGTTATCGCCGATGCAGGGAGGCTAACGATGGAAAAAAACGGATTGACTGGCTGGGCCATTGGCGGGCAAACACTGCAGAGCCGTTTGTTTATTGGCACGGCCTTGTATCCGTCCGCAGAAATCATGATGGATGCCATCCGGGCTTCGGGCGCAGAGGTTGTCACCGTTTCGCTCAGGCGTCAATCGGCCAATGGTGGTAGTGGTTTCTGGAACTTGATCCGGTCGTTGAATGTGCATCTTCTGCCGAACACCGCCGGTTGCCATACGGTGCAAGAAGCCGTGACAACAGCCTGCATGGCGCGAGAGTTGTTTGAAACGAACTGGATTAAACTGGAAGTGATTGGTGATGATTTTAATTTGCAGCCCGATCCGTTTGGGTTGGTGAAGGCCGCTGATATCTTGATAAAAGATGGCTTTGAGGTTTTTCCCTACACGACGGACGATCTGGTGTTGGCGCAGCGCTTGCTGGATGTTGGTTGCAAGATTCTGATGCCATGGGCCGCTCCCATCGGCACCGCGCGCGGGCCGATGAATCCGTATGCGCTTAAAATCTTGCGAGAACGCTTGCCGAATGTCCCACTCATTGTGGATGCCGGTTTGGGGTTGCCGTCCCATGCGGCGCAGGTAATGGAAATGGGATACGACGGTATTTTGCTCAATTCCGCCGTTGCCTTGGCTGCTGATCCGGTTCGTATGGCGCAGGCGTTTCAGCATGGTGTTGCTGCGGGCCGAGATGCATATGAGGCAGGCCCCATGCCCGAGCGCGATATGGCAAGCCCCAGCACGCCGGTATTGGGCATGCCGTTCTGGCATCAACAGAAACAACAGGAGCTTTGCCCATGAAACCTATTGTCTGGACCATTGCCGGATCGGATTCTGGCGGTGGCGCAGGGATTCAAGCCGACCTGAAAACCATGAATGCGTTGGGTGCGCATGGCTGTTCGGTGATTACCGCGTTGACTGCTCAGAATACTGTCGAAGTTTCTTGCATTGAACCGGTTTCCTTGGAGATGCTGCGCGATCAATTGGAAGCCTTGCGCCCGGATCTGCCGCCGGTCGCCGTCAAGCTGGGCATGCTGGGCGGGCCGGAAACGATTGCTGTGATTCGGGAGACGCTGGATCAACTGGATGCTTTTATTGTTTGCGATCCCGTCATGATTTCCACGGCTGGTCAGTCGCTATTGCAAGTAGAAACGTTGGCGCAAGTTAAAACCAAGTTGTTGCCTGGTATCCATTTGCTGACGCCCAATCTGCCGGAGGCAGAAGCGTTATTGAGCTGTACAATCACTTCTGATACGGATATTGAACAGGCGGCTTTTGGACTTCTGAAATTGGGTGTACGTTCTGTCCTGCTGAAAGGCGGGCATGGCAGCGCGGAATTTAGTCAGGATTTTTATACGGATGGCGTCAAAAAAGTCTGGTTGACCAGCCCTCGAAAAAATACCCGGCATACCCATGGCACCGGATGCACATTGTCTGCTGCGGTTACGGCTTGCATTGCGCTGGGGTACGAACCACTGGATGCGATTGTGATTGCCAAAGCGTATGTCAACCAGGGGCTTCGACTCTCGCCGGAATTGGGGCAGGGTTGCGGACCGCTGATGCATGGCAGCTGGCCGGAAGCCCATGAGGATCTTCCCTGGCTGACCGAAACTGCGCAAGCCGGTCGAAATCGTTTGAAATTTTTGGATTGTGGTTCCGAGCCGCTCGGATTTTATCCCATCATCGATCGGGCAGACTGGCTGAAGCGCTTGCTTCCGTTGGGCGTTTCCACCGTGCAGCTTCGGATTAAAGATTTAAGCGGTGAAGAACTGGAACGCGAAATTGCAAACGCTGCCGCTTACGCGCGTACTTTCAATGCACGACTTTTCATTAACGACTACTGGCAGTTGGCGTTGAAATACAAAGCCTACGGCGTGCATCTGGGCCAGGAAGATTTGGAAACTGCGGACTTGAAAGCCTTGTGTGAGGCTGGAATCCGTTTGGGTGTGAGCACGCATTGTTATCACGAAGTGGCGCGTGCGCTGGCGATTCAACCCAGTTATTTGGCCATCGGTCCCATTTTCTCAACCACTACCAAGGTGATGCGTTTTGCGCCGCAGGGCTTGGAAATGTTGCGGCGCTGGCGTCGAACCTTGCCGTATCCGTTGGTGGCCATTGGCGGTATGTTTATTGATAATGCACCGGATGTTTTGGCGGCGGGTGCGGATGGCATTGCGACCGTTCGGGATATCGTGAACGCCGATGATGTTCCCGCGCAGGTGGTCCGGTGGTTGGCGCTGTTTCATTCGGCTGAAACGAGGGGCATTAACCCGCCGGAACACGCCACTCCGAAAGTCCCCCTGCCATGCTGAATGCTTGAGCAAATCCGTATTGCCGCAAGTGGTTGACGGCTTCCAGGCTGCGCATGCCTTTCTGGCAATAAACGAGAATCGAATGACTCTTGTCTAAAAGATGGTTGGCGGAAGCCTCATTTAGTTGCCCCAATGGGAGATGAATGGCGCCCGGAAGATGTCCGGCGTCGTATTCGAAGGACTCGCGCACATCCAGTAGGATGGCGCCGTGGCTGATCCGTTGTTCGGCATCGTTGCGGGAAAGCTGGAAATCATTTGTGGGCTGGTGATTGCAAACTATGGGTGTTTCCGTCATTTGCACGTGCCGGATTGTCGGTTTTTTTCCGCACAGCGGGCAGTCTTCATTTCTTTCAATGGCGATTTTACGCAGGGATTGATCCAACGCCTGATAAATCAACAACTGACCTTGTAACGTCTGTCCGCTGCCTGTCAGAAACTTGATGGCTTCGGTCGCCATCATCACACCCACTATTCCCGGAACCACGCCGAGAACGCCTACTTCCGCGCAGGGGGCCAAGGCATTTCTGGAAGGGGATTCTTCAAACAGGCATCGGTAACACGGTCCAGCGTCCGGTACAAACAGGGTCATCTGCCCCTGATATTCATGCACGGCTCCCTGCAGCAGCGGAACTTTCCCCAGGTAGCAGGCATCTGCCAGCAGGTAGCGGGTGGCAAAATTATCGGAACCATCCAGCACTAAATCGTATTGTGCGATAATCGCCGAAACATTGTGCTCGTCCAGCCGTGCGTGGTGTGGCTGATAGTTCAGCAGGGGGTTGATACCGCGCATGGATGCAATCAGGCTGTCCACTTTGGGAAGCCCGACAGTATCCACGGAATGGGCAATCTGGCGTTGAAGATTGCTGCGCTCCACCGGATCAAAATCAACGACGCCAAGCGTGCCGACACCGGCTGCCGCCAGATAGAGTCCTGCAGGGCAACCCAGTCCACCGGCCCCGACCAGCAACACTCGCGCTTGCTTTAACTTTCGTTGTTTTTCCAGGCCAAAGCCGGGCAGTGTGATATGGCGGCTGTACTGCTCAAGTTCACTGGAGTCAAGTGTGATTGTTGTCATGATAAAAGAGATTGTGAATGAGACACCCTATTAAAGCAGAAAAAAACCTGAGCCGGCAGTTCGGCTTTCGCAGTCAGGTTTCTACAAGATGAATCTCTGTTAGGAGCTTTGCCTGTTTTTCCTAACCTGCGGCGGGAATCTGTTTGTGGGTGAAATCATCAATCAGGTGATCCAGGAAATCCGAGTGTTGGGGCTTGTCCGGTAGATTGAGGCGTTTGCGTTCCTGGCGAAGCAAACTGTTGATGAGTTCGTCTGCTTCCGAGTGCAGAAATTCATTGGTTAAATATTCCAGAAATGCCACGTTGTCTGCATCCAATGTCAATACAAACGTACTTTTCATAACGCTATTCCTCACGAGTTATAGGCCCGGCAATTTTATCATAGTGTTACGTGGGTTGAAGGACAATTAGCCAGCAGTATGATAGACCCCCTTGTTGTCAGGGCATTCATCCCCAAATTGGAGAGCGATTGAGGACGATCCTTGCTTCCACTGCTGAGCTTGCAATGCTAGAATGACTCTTGTGTTTGAGAGATGTCATGATCGAAGTTAAAAATATTATTTTTGAATATCCAGGCAAGCGGGCGCTGAAGGACGTTTCTTTCTCCATCCGGCCTGGGAGTATTACGGCACTGGTTGGTCCGAATGGCGCTGGAAAAACGACGTTGCTTCGTTGCATTTCCGCGTTGGATGAACCATTCTCCGGCAGCATTACCATCAACGGGATCGATGTTTTGGAGTATCCTCGGCTGATCCATCGGCAGGTTGGTTACTTGTCCGATTTTTTTGGGTTGTATACGACGCTCACGGTTCGCCAGTGTCTGACATTCAATGCGCAAATCCATAAAATTGCGCCTGCGGATGTTGCGCAGAAAGTGGCTTTGGCGGCGGCGCGGTTGGGAATCACGAATTATCTGGATGTGAAGGCAGGTACGCTTTCGCGCGGACTTCGTCAGCGTTTGGGCATTGCCCAGGCCATTATCCACGAACCTCAAATTTTGTTGCTTGATGAGCCTGCCTCCGGCCTGGACCCGGAAGCCCGTATCAGCCTATCTGGCTTGTTTCTCTCTTTGAAGGAGCAGGGAATGACGTTGATTGTTTCTTCTCATATTTTGGCCGAACTGGAAGACTACTGTACCTCAATGCTGCTCTTGCGGGACGGACGTATTTTGGAACATTGCTCGACCCTTGGACACAATCCGCAAGAGAGGCAGATGACCCATCAGGTTGAGATTAAGCTGATTCAATTTGAGAATCACTATCTCGAGGTGTTGAAAGGTCTGGAAGGCATTACAGACGCGAAAGCGCACAACGATGGCGTGCAGTGCACAGTTACCGGTGATGAAGCACTTTTGCATCGCGTATTAAAAGAAATCATCAATCGGGGTGTGCCAATTTACGGTTTTTCTATCCATCAAAAACGGTTGCAGGATATTTACATGGATTACACCCAGGAGGGTTCCCATGATCTTTCGAAATAGCGAACTTCAGAAATGCTATTGGCAAAGTTTTTCTTTTCAGCGTATCGTTGCGATGCCGTTGGTGATTCTGGCTGTTATCGTGTTGATTATCCTG
>CAZXUP010000136.1:3681-7643 GCA_964643815.1 uncultured Vampirovibrionales bacterium | reverse complement strand
TGTACACACCGCCGGTTCAGCAACCACCTGTGCAGCAGCCTCCGGTTTACAACCCACCAGTACAGCAGCAACAGCAATTCGTCTTCCAGATGATGAACCTGATGCAAATGATGTTCCAGTGGTTCTTTGGATTCCGGCGCTAATAAACTCCGACAAATTACCCTCTACTCGACAACGTATCCGGGGATTGCCCATAAGGCAGTTCCCGGATATCGTTTATCCGCACCGCCGGGTTTCCGGCCATTACCGCGTAATCGGGGACATCCTTGGTGACGACGCTACCCGCGCCAATCAGCGCATAGGCGCCGATGGTGACGCCGGGCAATAACGTCGCGTTGGCGCCAATCTTGGCATAGGGTTTGATATGAGCGCCTTTTAAATCGTTTTTAACGTTAGGTGATTGTGGATATCTGGCGTTGGTGATTACCACGTTAGGCCCCAGCCAGCAGCCTTCTTCCAAAATGCTGTATTCCGGCACGAACACCTGCGAGTGCAAACGAACGTTGTCGGCAATTTTGACATGATGCTCGACCACGCTGCCAGAGCCGATGCTGACGTGATCGCCGATTTCGTTCTCTTCGCGAATCAGCACATGATGTCCGGTTTGAAAGTGCTGGCCGATGCGGCTGCCGTAATAAACCACTGTGTGCGAGCGGATGACGGCCTTTGCGCCAATGACGAGGGGCGGCGGATTTTTTTTGTTGTCCGGTGTTTCTCCCAAAATCACATAGGCGCCAATGCTGGTATCAGTGCCCAGTTGAACGTGCTCAAACAAAAACGCGGTGGGATGAATACTCATAAAATGCGGGCTCCTGTCAATTCCGTTAATGGTGGTGGTGCGGCGGGTTCGTCGGCATCAACAAAAAATCGCTGCCACCACTCCAGGCACATCAACGACCAGATCAAAAACCGGTGATTGCGCTCGCCGTTAAAGTGCGCGTCTAAAATCTGCCGCAGTGCGGATGGCTGGAATAGTCCACGATCCAGCGCCTGGGGCGAGAGAACCAGCTCTTCAATATAAGGACGCATGAGTGTGCGGTACCAACTGGCATCCGGTGGGGTAAAGCCTTGTTTCCGTCGTTGTAAAACGGCATCCGGCAGCAGGCCGCGCAAGGCTTCTTTCAAAATCCATTTGGCGGTGCCGTCCCGCAGCTTGGTGTGCCAGGGCAGCGTCAGGCAAAAATCCACCAGCGTGTTGTCCAAAAATGGCACGCGGCTTTCCACGCTGTGGGCCATGCTCAAGCGGTCTTCCACCACCAGCAAGCCATGCAGAAATGTTTGCATGTCAAAACACAAGGCTTTATCCAATGGATGCTCTGCCTTGCAGTTCGCAAACACCGCATCAAAACTGTCGCGGGTTGAAAACCCGTTGAGCGCCACTTGAAGCGGCTCGGCCCAGAGCGAACGTTTTTCGCTTTCAGACAATAACCGAACCCAGCTTTGATAATAATGCTCATTCACTTCGTTGGCTTCAAGTTCCAGCAATGGTTCATAACGCCACGGATACCCGGCAAACAGCTCATCACCGCCCACGCCGGAAAGCACCACGGTGACGGACTCTTGCACCATCCGGCTGACCAGATAGTTTTGATAACTGATGCCTGCGCGAAAATCATCCAGGTGCCAAACCACATGCGGCAGGCAGGCCGTCATCGCATTCGATTCAATCAGCATTTCATGATGGCGGGTATGCAACTGGGCGGCCAGTTCGCGCGAAACGACGCTTTCATCAAACAGCCGTTCTTCGCCTTCAATGTCTTGCACATTAAAGCCCGCTGTAAACGTATGCAACTGTGGAATGGTTCCGGTGGCGATGGCGGTGATGGCAGCAGTATCCATGCCGCCGCTTAAAAAACTGCCGATTGGAACATCGCCGACCAGTTGGCGATTCACGGCCTGCTCGAACGTATACCGGAGTTGTTCGATGATGTCGGATTCAGTCAGGTTGTTTTGCGGATTGAACACGGGTTCCCAATACCGTTGCACGATAAACTCACCGGTTTCCGCGTTGAGTCTGGCCCAGTGGCCGGGTTCCAGCATGCGGATGTTTTTAAATAATGTTTTGCCACCGAATGTATTTTGAAAGGTGAGATGCTCGCTGAGCGCTGTATAGTCCAGCGTTTTGTCAAAACCGGGCAGCGCTGCCAGCGCCTTGATTTCGGATGCGAATGCGAATGTTCCGTCGGCTAAAAACGTGTAGTACAGCGGCTTGATGCCGTAGCGATCGCGTGCGAGAAAAAGCTGTTTGTGGGCGTTATCCCACAGGCCAAAGGCAAACATGCCGTTCAACCGATGCACCATCTCCACGCCAAACACCGCATAGAGGGCCAACAACACTTCGGTATCCGATTGGCTCTGAAATGTGTAATCCTGCTCTTCAACCACCGCGCGCAGGTCTTTATAGTTATAAATTTCTCCGTTGTAGCTTAGCCACAGTTCGCCATGCGGCATCGGTTGGTTGGCGTTTTCGGAGAGATCGATAATCGAAAGCCGGTTGTGCCCAAGTGCGGCATAGGGTGTTGGAATGTAGGACAGATCGCTGTTGCTGGCCGACACCGTAATAGCGCCTTGGGGCGAAAAAAAACTGAGACGGCTGCAATCGGGGCCGCGATGCGTCATCAGGCGCAAGGCTCTGGCGATGCGCGCAGGCGAAATGGCAAGCCCTTCGGACTGTTTTTCTTTTGTTGCGATGAGTCCGAAGATGCCACACATAATTGTTTACCGGCTCACAACCACATGCAGGTCACGCAAGCGCCGCTGGGCTTCGTCAAAGTAATCTTTAATATCCTGCTGGGTTTCAATCCATTCCACGTAATGGCTCAAGCCTTCTTGCAGCGTTACTTTCGGTTGCCAGCCCAGGCTGTTGAGTTTTTGTGCGCTGTGTACAAAATGCCGCACATCGCCCGGGCGGAAGCTGCCGGGCATGTCGGGTTCAGTCGGTTTTTCGTAGATGTTGGCGAGTGTTTTGACGAGATCTTTAATCTGCGTGGGTTGCGCCGTGCCCACGTTGTACACTTGGTACGCCGTGTCCGGGTGTTCCATCACAAACAGGTTGGCGAGCGCATTGTCTTCCACGTATAAAAAGTCGCGCGTTTGCTTTCCGTCCTCGTAAATAATTGGGGCTTTGTCATTCAGCAAGCGGGTCGAAAAGATAGATACGACCCCCGTATATGGGTTGAAAATGGATTGACGCGGTCCATACGTGACAGCATAACGCAAGGCCACCGTCGGAATTTCCAGCAGTTTGCCGAGTCCAATCGTTAGGCGTTCTTCCGCCAGTTTCGATGTCGCGTAAATGGTTTCGCCATTAATGACCGAACTCTCCGGTGTCAGTTGGGGCGTCATATGCTGGTTGCACTCGGGGCAGCGCATTTCCCAATCGCCCTGCATCAGTTGCTCGCGCTGGCGCATGGGCGGGGCGAGATCGCCGTGGGTTTTACAATGATATAGACCCTCACCATAAATGGCCTGCGAGGAGGCGGCAACGATCTTTTCCACCGGCAGGTTGTGGGTGCGGATGGTTTCAAAAATGCGGGCGGTGCCGGTTGCGTTGACATCCATGTATTGCGTCAGCGCGGTCGTAAAGCCGCCAAACGCCGCCTGATGAAACACCCAATCCACATTGGTTAGTGCCTTCAGCACATCCGCATCGTTGCGCAAATCGCCCTGAATAAATTCAACGTCTTTGGAAATCCACGGCGGCTTGCCATGCAAGTGCGTTTGCGGTTCCAGATTGTCCAGAATCTTGACGCTGTGGCCTTCTTTTAACAGCAAATCGGCCAGATGCGAGCCAATCAGGCCCGCGCCACCGGTGACCAAAACGCGTTTTTTATTGCTCATATGATTGCCGCGATCCTTTCGGTATTTTTTCTCAGTCTGTTTTTTTCGTCAGTTTCTGTTGCCAGAACCAGAGTAACATTTTCAAAAAATTCATCGGCACCTTGCTGATGTCTTTGAAGTTT
>CAZXUP010000136.1:0-3671 GCA_964643815.1 uncultured Vampirovibrionales bacterium | reverse complement strand
TGCGGGGTCGATGATCAATAATCACTTCGCCGATTTTTAGATTTTGACGCTGAGCTTCGAGCAGCATCTCTACCGTAATAAACGCGCTGTCGGATCGAATGCGCGGCAAAATCATTTCCACGGCACGCCGGGTCAACAATTCCGACGAGTCAACATCATGCACGCGAATCCCGAAAAAGAGCCGCAGCAAAATATTGTAAAAACCACTGACCCAAAGCCGATGCGGTGGGTCGGCCCGCTTCTGGCGCCAACTGTAAACAATGTCGCAACCCTCTTTGGCTTTGGCGAGAAACTTGGTAATTTCCGCTGCCGGAATCTGGCGATCGGCGGGGATGAAATATTGATAATCGCCTTGCGCGGCTTTGTATCCCACCAGCGAGGACGGGTGACAGCCCAGGTTTTCACTGTTTCGGATGGGCTTGAGCTGCGGGATGTCGCTGGCCAGTTGTTGCAGTTTGTTCCAGGTGTTGTCCTGGCTGTTGTCATCCACCACCACAATTTCAAAGCGATCCGTAAGCGTCTGCAAAACCTCAAACGATTCCCGAACGACGCCTTCGATATTGTCCTCTTCGTTGTAAGCCGGAATGACAATCGACAGGAAATCGCTTTGATCAGACAGTGGCATGACGCTCCGTTTCCTGCCATTCAATCTCAATCGGGATGCCCGCATGGTTGAGTGACTGTTGCGCTGCCTCCAGCACCTTCACCACGTCATAGCCTTCGCGCCAGCCGGTCATTGGTTGCCTGATTTTGCCGCGAATGCAATCCATCCAGTGCTGCATTTCTACTTTTAAGGGTTCGGTAAAATTGAGATGCGGAATGCTGACATCGCCGGTGCGGGTCAGCAATTGAAACTCGCTGAAGTTTTTGTACTCGGCCAATTCGTTATCTTTCAAAATTTTATCGATGCCTTTGTCGTAGATCGTAATTTTTCGATCCAGGCTTACATCGTCGTACACCACCATTTGCTTGCTGCCCACCAGCGTCACCTGGCGCTTTTTCTCGGGGTCCAGCCAACTGGTGTGAATATTGGCCAGTTTGCCCGAGGGGAATTGCATATTCAAAAACGTCACGTCTTCCACGCCGGGTGTAATAAAATCATTTCCCCAGGCGCGTACCCACGAAGGGCGTTCATCAAATATATAGAGGGCAATGGCGATATCATGCACCGCCAGGCTCCATAGCGCATTCAGGTTGGTTTGGATACGACCTAAATTCAGCCGTTGGGCATGCATGTAGTACAGCTCGCCCAGTGCGCCGGAACTGGCAATGTCTTTCAGCTTGCGCACGGCGGGGTTGTAGATGAACGTGTGTCCCACCATTAATACTTTGTTGCACTGTTCTGCGAGTTTGCCCAGTTCAAAGCATTGTTTGGCGGTGGTGGCCAGGGGTTTTTCCACAAACACATGTTTGCCTGCTTCCAATGCCTGTTGCGCCAAACTGTAGTGGGCGTCAATATCGGTGACGATGGCGACGGCATCCAGTTGTGGGCTTTTGAGCAGTTTGCCGTAATCATCCACAAGTTCGGCCTTGCTTTTAACCTGTTTGCCGATTTGCGCCAAACGATCCTGGTCCCGGTCACAAATGGCAACCAGCTCGCATTCCGGATTCTCATGCAGGTTGCGGATGATATTGGGGCCCCAATAGCCGGCTCCGACGACCGCGACCTGGACAGGCTTCGTGTTTTTGCTGGGCACTTTCCTCCTGGCCCGCTGCTGGGCCGAAACGCTCTCTCTTATTATAAGCCCTGCTAGAATGGAATGCATGGAGAGTATACTTGGGGCAATGGCGGGTGGACGTGCGGCAGATATTCAGCAGATATCCCAGATTATCTAGCGGGTTATCCAGGTTGTTGAGGATGACTTGGATCATTGCGGGTGTTGCGGTGTTGCTGTTGGTGCTGATGAGTCTGGCGGGTCCGGTAATGAACTGGCCTGCAACCGATGAGGCCAATTATCTGCTGGAAGCCCTGAGAATAGCCCATGGGCAGTTGCCATATCGGGATTTCTACGAGTTTATCACCCCCGGTGGGCAGCTACTGGGGTCTTTGTTTATCAAACTGGGCGGCTTCAGTGTGGTGGGTCTTCGCATTTTGGTGCTGTTTGGCTGGCTGCTTGAAATGGCGCTCATCTATGAAATGGGCAAGACGTATTTGTCTAAATCCTGGCTGCTGCTGTTGATGACCCTCCTGTGGCTGACGTTTTCGCGCTATCCGGTGTTTCAGCATCATTTTTTTAGCGGTTTGACAGCGCTGCTGGCGGTGTTTTTCGTGTGGCGTTACCTGCAAGGCGTGTACGCGGCCAAAGCCTTATCACGTTATTTGCTTGCGGCGGGGGTGTGTTGCGCCATTACGTTCTGGATCACGCAAAGTCTGGGCGTTCTGATAACAATCGCCTTGGGTTTATTGGGTTTGCTGCACTGCCTGTTGCACGAACGCGAGGAAAAGGGCATCACTTTCCGCGAGATTTCAAACCAGGCTGTTGCTCAACGCTGGTTCAAACGCTGGGGTGTTGTCTGGTTACTGCCAATGCTGGCTGTGCATGCTGTGTGTATCGGTATTTTGTGCTTGTTGGGTATCTGGGACGATTTTTTGCGGGACGCGATTTTTTGGTTACTGGGTGGTCATTATCAGGCGACAACCGTTATTGGGTATTTTCCCACGTTTCATTCCGAATTTGAGGAAACCCTGCGCCCATTGATTGAGGGGGTGCCTTGGCCGATTCTGGGGCTTTTCCTGCTTCGCATTCCCATTGCGTTGCATCTGGTGTTGATGGGCGTGTTGCCGGTTGTGGGGCTTTTGGGTGTCGGCTATCAGTTGCCCAACCGCTTTGCCTATCGGTTGCTGCGATTGGAAGATGAGGCCTTGTTGCTGTTCTGGATAGCGGCGATGGCGATGATTATCTCTACGCTCAGTTATTCAACGTCCATGCATCTGGTCAGCAACGGGGCGTTGGCCTTCTTGCTGGGCTGGATTGTTCTGTATGGGTTTCTCAAGCAGTTTCCAAAAAGATTGGTGCGCGCACAAGTGATGATAGGAATCTTTTGTATTTTGCTCTTGCTGGGGGCTGTCGTCGGTTCCGGTATTCAGGTACTGTTTGGGGTCTGGTTGCCACGCTTGCCGGGGCTTGGGGAGAACCTGCTTTATACGGATTTCCAGACGGATGCCGGGCAGTTTCTCAACGTGGTGGATCGACTGGCGGAGGCGCGTTCACAAAAGCAGCCGGTGTTTGTGTTTAGCCAGACGCCGTCGCTTTATCTGGCCAGCAGCGCTCAAAACGCGACCCGTTTTACGCTGGTTCTTCCGCACTACACCACGGATGTTCAAATGCGGGAAATAATGGCTGATTTGCAGAAAAACAAACCGCTTTACATTGTGGATGATCAGTCGCTGCGATCCTTGTCCAGGGATGTCCGCTTTGCAGCCTATCGCCCGGATGAATTGCGCTTGCCCGAACTGGAAGGGTATATCCAGCGATATTATGTGTTGGATACTGCTTTTGGGCGATATGTGATTTATCGACGTGTGGTCTCTCCTGTTTTACGTTGATTCGTTAAAGACGGCTTGACGTGCTTATGGCAAAATAGAAGTGCGTTTGAACAGGGAGCAGTTATGGCACGCCAGCGATTGGTTTCGTGGAATGTAAACGGTATTCGGGCCGCGATTAAAAAAG
>CAZXUP010000135.1:6319-7652 GCA_964643815.1 uncultured Vampirovibrionales bacterium | reverse complement strand
CTCCGCCAAGGGTTCGGCAACAAGCGATTGAATTTTTTGATAGCCCAGCTTCTTCTGTGCATCCGGCAGCATTACCCGGATGATATCCGAAATTTTATCCTGCAAGGCTTTTTCAAACGGAGGCGGCGACAGCCAGTTTTTCAAGGCGCCAAACACACGGCCAACAACAGGGATTTTGCGCAACAGTGTCAACACATTGGCAACAAGGCGAGCCACACGACCTTGCGAGGGCTTCTCCCGCAATGCGCGAGTGAGAGCCGGGTAGCTGAGAATCGAGCGCAACGGCATAAACTGCGGCTGCATCGGCATCGGCAAAGCCATCAGCGGATACTCATCCATCACGGTTTTCGCCAGCTTTTCAGGAATCTCTGATGCCGAAACCGGCTTGTTATTTCTCAACAACGTGTTCACTTCCTGCCGGGTCAACCACTCAACACCCGGCATCATCATCATCGGCGGCAACACGGTTTCATACCGGTTTTGTTTGCCGTCCGATCGGGCTGTTACCGCCTGAATCCAAGCTCTCGGATGAGCTGTCGGTTTTTCCTGTTTTACCGGATACATGGCCCGTGCCACAATATCGGTCTTGCCATTCAGATCAAACCGGGTTGCATAGCGCACAGAACCTTTCAGATAATCCTGAACCTCAGGATTTTTCATGTTCAGTTGGGCCACATCCACCTGGCCGTTCCACGTTTTAAGGGCATTATCCCGCCGGGCATCCGTCAGACGGAATTTCTTCCACTCCATAAAGAGCTGTTTTCGCTTTACCAACGGCATCTCTGGCGTTTCAAGAAGTTTGTGCTTTTTCTTCCTCACTTCATCCGCATCCACCGGGAAGAAATACTTTTGCACCGAATCCTCGCTATTGAGAATTTTGTGCGCAGGTTTAAGAGGCCGACCATCTTTGGTTTCGGTATTGGGATCGTACAACTGGATAAACGTCAGCTTTTTTTCGTCATAACCGGGTTGCGTCGGATCGTTGATAAAACGCAATGCAAAACGATTGTAGGCAATGTCACGCTTTCCGGGTGTCGAATCAGAATTCGGCGCCGTCGGCAACACACCAAACTCAAATTTCTCGTGCGCCTGTTTGGGGTAGTTAATGATGCCGCCGCGTTCGGTATTGAACCAACCCCAATACGGCGACTTGTACCCATGCATCAGCAGCGACATAATTTGCACGCCGTTGAGGCCCTGATTGACATAGGCCCCGTCGTTAAAAATCTTCATGCCTCGCTTGAGCGAATCTGTCTGAACCTTTTGGTATGCGGCCCTGCTGCTGAACGAATTGTTGATCGCATACGGATCAACCGTCCAGTATTTGTGCGAG
>CAZXUP010000135.1:1706-6309 GCA_964643815.1 uncultured Vampirovibrionales bacterium | reverse complement strand
ATAGCAACCCGCCAATCCCGAGTTGCTCCAGAAGCGGCATCAATTCCTGCACGCCTTTCTCGTTGCCGCCGTACTTCTTAAAGTGATCCCGCATGGGGATCTTGCCGCCGTTCTGCTTCAGCAGATCTCGATATTGTCTCTGTGACAGTAAACTGTCCTGAAACAGATCGAGTATCGCCGGACTTTTACGTGGCGCGGCCGCTTCGGTATCCGAAATGCGGTTGAACGTCCGTCCGTCACGCTGCACCTTTTCCAGCATTTGCAGCGTGTCCCGCCCATCAACTTTGATAACGAAATCGGTACCAGGCGGAAGCGCCTGTTTGGAAACCCACTGATCTCTGGCAGAAGAATACGCAATTTCAACCGGCTTGGCCGTAGCCTCACCGGGTTTGATGGCTTCCAGCTCGACCCGCTTGTCGACATGGCCGGGCAAAATGGACCGACCCTCGCCTTGCGGGGTCAGTTGATAACCAAAACGAATGCCGGGTGGCCGATAGACTGTCATGCTGCAGCAATATCCTTCAAACAAACCGCCTTGTCATGTGACCCCATGGGAGATATACCATTGCAATCGATGTTCAAACCTGTAAACAGGCTAATTTCAATAAAGCCACTGAAGCGAAAAAATTGCGGGAAAAAGTGAAAAAACGTGACGCAGAAGAAACGTAATTAAAACTCAAAAAACAACCATATTTACATCCGGCATAGAACATGACTGCCAATTGACGCACTTGGCAATTTCATCCCTTGAGAACTGTTACTTAAATAGTTTCAAATATGCCTTGCTCGGTATATATTAGGCTTCTCATACTTCCAAGTCCGCTTTCCATCATGCTTTATCACAGAGGGTCTATCCAAAAACACAATGGGGTCTAGGCATTTCAGGACGATTGAATGGGCACTATTCCAGTTACAACCGGCATTGCAGGACCGATGGCTCTAACAGGCCCATCGGAAAACCAGCCACGCGCCATCCAACGCTCCATCGCACCACCCGTCAACCTGGTAGACCCCATCACCAGCAAAAAACTGAAGCTTTACTCCCCGTTCAATGACCGCCTGCTACGCCTGACGCCCTGGCAAACATTCAAACTAAATCTCAAAAATACGTTTGTCACCCTGCCCAAAACGGTCTATCAAGGGCTTCGCGGGGATGCCAACTTTTCATTCGCCGATCTCCTGAACGTGTCCTCCATCCCATACTACCTGGGTGGCGCATGCCTGGCCGCCAGCTTTGCGGCAGGCCGTGACCGCGTGAATTTTATTCGCCAGGCCGTGGGCGTCGGCCTGTATTACCTGGGTGTTACGGCAGGCAATACCGCCATCGATAAAACCGTCAAATGGCGTACCGGGCTGGATTTGAACCAACGCTACCGGAAATCCAACGGGGATATTGAAAAAGTCTCCGCCAGCGTGGATTGGGCACGCTTTGATTTGTGGAGCGAACAGGATTATCACCATATCGCGCAAAAACTGGGAATCCCCACCAGCGTGGCCGATCCCAAGCGGGAAGTCCAGGAAGAGGTTCGACGCATCATCAGCACTGCCAGAACAGACAAGCTCATTCTCGGAAACTTGCTCGCCGCCGTCGGTGCTGGTTATATCGCCCGCAGCGATGTCTGGGCCAGGTTGCTAGGCAGCGGAAAAGATCTGAAAACAGCCTGGAAGCACCCCGTCGGCACAGGTTTTACAAACCGGTTTGTGACCGTGTTTGATACCTTGCGCGGCTTGCTGGAACCGTTGAAACAGGAAAAGCTGACCGGTTACGTCAACGAGACACGCCCCTGGTTACGCAAAAGCGTCATGGGACTCGCCCTGGGTTCAGCGGGGCTGATCCTGCTTCATTGTTTGGGGATCAACCGCCAATTAAAAAAGCGCAATTACGAGTCGCCCCTGACAACCGCACTGGGCGCTGAAATCAACCCGCAGCGCCATCCAAACGAATCTTATAAAAATAATGATGCGGCGCGCAATGCCGTCTTTTTGGCGTTTGAGCGGGCGCGAGCCGATTCAACGCTTTCGAAAAGGGGGCCGGCATGACCTCCATTCGCTTTGGATTAACCACACAATCTCCGGATAGCGAACTGCAAAAACGTTTTCCGGGAAACTATGCCCATCTCGTCAATCCCGCTCCGCTCGGGCACGTCGTGCCCAACACCCTGAAATCCATCCAGACACTGAACCAGGCACGCACCCACACCCCCGCCAAAGACGCGGATCTCGCCAACCTGGACGATAACCTGAAACGGGGCGGCAGCTTGCTGATTGCGACGCTCGCCACGCTAGGCCTCAAGCAACGTATTTTCGGCGTGGGAGAATTTCTGGGCTTTCTTAGCTGGTTTGGGGCCATGGCGCTGACACCCAGAATTATCAATGCGTTTGTCCGCGTCAAAACCGGGCTGAACTTGAACCAGCAATACAACAGCACCTACGGCCAACGCCGCAATCTGTTCCAGGACCCGGGACATCAGCCGCTCCATCTGTTATCCGAAGCAACCATCAACCGCGTGGGTAACCGTTTAGGCGTTCCTAAAAACGCGCCCAACCGCCGCCAACTGGTTGAAGAAAAAATCCGCCAGGTTTCGGTGCAGGCCAACACATGGTGGATGCTGGTGGCAGGCCCGGCAACACCCGTTATTTCAGGCATGGTTTGCGATTATCTGCAAGATCCGGTGATGCGCGGCGTCAATCGCATCAAGCAATGGCGGGCCGAAGCCGCCGTCAAATTCGCATTGCGCTCCGCAGACCGGCATCCCGAAAAACTGGCCGCCAAAACACAAGCCTATCTCAACCAGTTTATCGGCGAAGCGCCGGAATCATCCCTTTCCACCTGGTGGAAACAATTCGGTCGCGACATGACCCGCCACAGCCGTCTCGATACGACACTAAGCATCACCGACGTTTTGGATCACGGATTGAATATCAACAAGGAAGGGCTCATTAACACGGTTGCCGATCACCTCGGCAAACTACAACAGCAACACAGCGCTTTAAATGGCGTGCTGAAATACCTCGACGCCCAGCGTGAGAAAATTACCCAGATGCAACACCACGCCAACAGCTTTATCGAAACGCACAAAGAACACCTGCCGAAAGCGGTACTCCGCGATCAGCGCCGCCTGGTGGAAGAACGAAGCATCAACGCGCTAAGCACGATTGCACATTACGACAACTTGTTTAGCGCCATCCGCCAAGGGGCCAGCCATACCCAGATTCGCTCGTTGATGGAATCGCCAATTTTGGCCGAAGTACTGCGGTTGAATGTTTTGGGTGAAAAGAGCCAAGCCAGAAAACTGGCGGGAGGCCCGGATGTCTTTGCCAAGCTCGAAAAAGCGTTAGGCAACCGGATGCGCCAGGATCAACGCGCATTCACCCTGATGGGCGCTTCGCCCCAAAACCATCTGCTGACCTCGCTGAAAGATGTCATGTCTCACAAGCTTTGGCAGCGACGGATGCTGCGTGGGCTGGGCGGTGGCATGCTACTGGCAACCCTGCTATACACCGCCGTTTTTGTGGGCCGTGACTTCGGCAAAAAACAAAGGCCGGGAGGACAGGGCTGATGGATATGACGATGCAGCCACCAAACGTTTCAACCGGAGCTCGGAATCAGGCGGCACAAAGCCGTCCCCCGGCAACCGAACTATCTGCCTCCATACCAAGTTCCGACACGATGGGTGCACCGTTAGGCTGGATGTCTCCCTCACAGACTCCCTCCCTAAAACTACAGAAAACCGAAAACCCACAAGCCTCTGACACAATGGGTCGGATGATGCAGTGGTCCCCAACTTCTCAAACAGCATCTTCACAACAACCAGTGATTACGGATGTCTTCCAACCTGCCTCTACCCCACAACAACCCTTGTCCGACACAATGGGTAAGCCACTAGGGTGGCAGTCACCAAACACATCCAAAGCACTAATGCCTCCCATGGCCATGCCGCCCCTTCCAGCGGCATGGCCTTCGCCTCAAATTACATTGCCGCCTGCAATCCAATCGCAGCTTGCGCCCTGGTGGAACAACCCGCTCAAGCAGATGTTCCATAATAACGAAGCGGTTGTTTACGCCTTGAATCTTCGAACCTTCGCCGCCGAAGACAAAAACCGCGATGGCCGCATTTCCCAACGCCACGGTGAAAACGGAACCTTTCTGTCCGCCGTCAATAAACTGGATGAACTGAAGGCTCTGGGTGTCAACACCATTCACCTCTTGCCCATTACGCCCATCGGCAAAATGAAACGGCTGGGCGAAGCGGGCAGCTTATACGCCCCCTCGGATTACCATAGCCTCAACCCCGAATTTGACACGCCCGGCAACACCACCGATGTCATGCAAGAGGCGCGCATGTTTGTCGCCGAATGCCACAAGCGCGGCATCAGTGTGATGGTGGACGTCCCCAGTTGCGCGTCATTGGATCTGGCCCAAAGCCGCCCGGATTTGATCTTGAAAGACGCCTATGGCCGTCCACTGACCCCGACCAACTGGGTCGATATCGTGATGTTTCAAAACGGACCGGCCTTACAACAATACTACGAAGGCTTTTTTGACCTGATGGCCAACCAACTGGACGTCGATGGATTACGGGTGGATGTCGCCCGGGCGCGG
>CAZXUP010000135.1:0-1696 GCA_964643815.1 uncultured Vampirovibrionales bacterium | reverse complement strand
CGTTCTGGCAGCACTTTACCACCCGGTATGCCAACAAGGCATGGCTTGCGGAAAGCTACTGCGAAGAGGATCAATCTCCTCTCAAAAACCTGCCGCGCGATATCCCCGAACAACTGCTGCAAGCCGGATTCGACTCGTTCTACGGACAATTCCATATTTTCCCCTCGATGGCCAATGCCGCCGAATACACCGACTACCTGCTGGCCAACCGGGCCATGTTCCAACGCACCAGCCAGCGCGGCGGAAACGATAAGTCGTTCATCGGATCGTTCCTGACCCACGATGATCCATCGCTGATGGAAAAAGGCGGCGCCTTGATGAGCATGCTGGCATCCGGCTTGATGACTGCTCAACCCTGGACCAATCCGTATATTCTGGATGGCTTTACCACCGGCTACCACGGAGAATTCAACATTTTCAACTTCGTGCCGCGTCCCACCGGCAATCACCCGGAAATCGGCCTGTTTTTGCAGCGCATGCTGCAACTGCGCAAGCAGTACGGCCCCGTGCTGACACGCGGCAAATTCATTCCCATCCCGGTACAGGGCGGCCCCAACAACCAGATTATCGCGTTTGCCCGCCACGCCGCCGGCAAGACATTGCTGGTGGTCGCCAATAAAGATATCAACGCGCGACAAACGGCAACCCTGAATATTCCCGGCCTATCCCCCGGCCAGCCGCTTAAAAATCTGGCGCCCGAATACGGACGCCCCAGCCAGTTGGTCACCCAACCCAACCAGGTGCTTGCCAATCTGGGCCCCGGACGGTTTCACATCTTTGAAATCAATACGCCATTTTTACCGCAGCACTTGCCCGCGTACTAGCCAGCAAGGCCGACAAATCGACTTTAGTTAGGGGGGCCGGGAATGACAGGGGATGAATATACAAAAAAGCGCCGCTGTATACGGCGCTTTTTGTAAGTACGTTCTTTAGAAATTTTTTAAGCTAAAAGATCGATAATCGTCACGCCCCGATCTCTTTCCGAATCGTCCGGATTATCGCGCCAACTTGGCTTTTTTTTCAATCTTTCAATTTCTTCTGGAGACGGTTCGTACTCATATTCATATAACGGCACTTGTACCGGTCTCTCATTCTCTTTACGCTGCTGCTTCTCGATTTCTTCGAGCATGCCCGGAGGCATTTTTTTAACATACTCTGGAACTTCAGTCTTTTTGCCACCAAACTGCGGTGCAGAGACGTTGGACGTTGCGCCAAAAGAAATTGATCGAACCATAATAAGACTATTCCTCCTGAAAGAAACCCACATTGGGTACTCAAGTACCCTATAAAACCCAATCAACCCAATCTTGTGCTAGCCAAATTCAAAAATGTTTTAAAACCCAAGATAATGTGATTGTATCTCATGCTTGTAAAAAAAACCATAAAAACAATCATAATAACCAGAACAAATCAATACTCAAGAATCCCAATCCTTTACCATCCAGTCTCCCTCTGCCATTCCCGCAAAAGCGGGAATCCATTTGTCAGGTGTAAGCGCAGACATTGAATTGGAAGTGCTTATAAAGTCGTTTCTCCGCTCAATGGATTCCCGCTTTCGCGGGAATGACAGTTTTATTGCCCTGGCATAACAGCACAATCAGCCAACCAGGCGCAAACGGGAGCCGTTGGGATTATCGGCGATTGCACGCGCAATCGTGTTCTCATAGCGCTTTACAATCGGCGGCCAACGGTGCTC
>CAZXUP010000134.1:7197-7744 GCA_964643815.1 uncultured Vampirovibrionales bacterium | reverse complement strand
TTCCTCTTTTTACGCGCATGGGGGGTTCTTCCTTACGGGTTGATTACGTTGAAAGGAACAGAGTTTTTGTTTTGATTCGGGGCCGTTCCCTCCCCGAACCCCTCCCTGAGGGATACTTATCTGGCGTACTTGAGGTACGGCAGTTCCAAGCGGATTTTCTTTTCGTTGGCGGTGCTGATCACCACGTCCGGGTTCAGGCGACGCTTGCGACGCGAGGACTTGCCGACGTTTAAGTGACCACGGAACGCCTGGGCACGCATGATTTTTCCGGTGGCGGTGACCCGGTAGCGCTTGGCGCCCGATTTGTGGGTTTTCATCTTGGGCATGGTTTCATCTCCGATGAGCTGGACTGAAAAGGAAATTTTGTTTTGATTCGGGGCCGTTCCCTCCCCGAACCCCTCCCTAAAGAGAGGGTGCTATTTCTTCTTGAGCGGGGAAATGTTGATGGTGAGGGTGCGGCCTTCCATGCGGAGGTCCCCTTCGAGGGTGCCGCAATCCTGCAAGTCTACTACAAACTTTCTGCCAAGATCAAATGCCAGATTTGAGT
>CAZXUP010000134.1:0-7187 GCA_964643815.1 uncultured Vampirovibrionales bacterium | reverse complement strand
GTGCTGGGTCTCGCGTCCCTTCAGACGAATCGAGCATTTCACCTTGTTGCCCTGCTCCAAAAACTTCTGGGCGTGATTCAGCTTGGTTTGATAGTCGTGATCGTCAATACGCACGCTCAGCTTGATCTCCTTGATCTCGACGACGTGCTGCTTTTTCTTGGCTTCGCGGGCTTTTTTGTCCGCCTCAAACTTAAACTTTCCGAAATCCACCAACCGGACCACCGGCGGTGCGGAGTCAAAGCTCATAATCACCAGGTCCAAGCCGCGCTCCCGAGCCAAATCTTCAGCCTCTCTGCGGGAAATAACCCGGTTGTCTTCGCCGTCAATCAAACGGACTTCGCTAACCCGAATATCGGGAGTGAGGATTTGAGGCCCTTTGGTCGCCTGCCTCTGGGGCGGATACTTGGAAATAAAAAATCCTCCTGGTTTTAGTTTGACAACTTGATTTTATAAACAACTGCGCAGAATGAAAATGAAACAAGAGCCTATATTATAGCGCCAGCATACTATTTTTTCGCCCACTGGCCCGGAGTTGAAAAATGCGGAAGGGGGGACTTGAACCCCCACAGCTTGCGCCACATGCTCCTGAAACATGCGTGTCTACCATTCCACCACTTCCGCTTGTCGGGTGTCCGGGCCACTGGCCGGGCTGGGGTTTCAGGGGTTGAGAACTAGTAATGTAGCCCAATAAAATCGACAAATCAAGATGCGGCTTCATCCGATACCACCTTCCCCCTGTTAGCCAAATATCAGACTGCTTTGCTCTAATCAGCGCGAAATTGCCCATGAGAACCTTCTAGTCGTTCGAAAATATCACAAATTATCCGCGCCTAGCGGGTTAGGCATCAATGTAAAGAAAAATACAGCGCCCTGATTGAGCCCTCCCTCAGCCCAAATACGTCCACCATGTCGGTGGATGATTCGCTGAACGGTGGCTAATCCCACACCGGTTCCATAAAACTCATCAGCAGTATGCAAACGCTGAAACGGCTGGAAGAGCTTATAGGCATAATCCGGATCGAATCCAACCCCATTATCCCGAAGAAAGAAGACAGTCTGTCCATTCTCTTCCTTTGAGTGGAGTTCAATGCGTGCTCCAGGAGTTTTACTGGTGAATTTCCAGGCATTTTCCAATAAATTTTGGAACGCGATTTTAATTAGAGCAGGATCTCCATACGTTACCAGGTTCTCTGAGACGTTAAATTCCACATGGCGATTCGGCTCACTCTCCCGTAAGTCTTCTAAAATTCCCAATGCCAGTTGGGTTAAGTCAATGTGGCGTCTATTGATTGTGGCGCTTGTCACCCTGGACAGGTCCAACAAGGCGCCAGCCAACTGAAGTGCCTGCTGGCTGGATTCCAGGATGTAGGCAAGGTACTGTCTGCCTTCCGGATTTAAGTGTTTACTGTGTCGAGACAGAAGGATTTGACTCAGGTGGGCCAAATTCCGAAGCGGAGCCCGAAGGTCATGGGAAACAGAGTGCGTAAAGCTCTCCAACTCTTTATTGACCAGTTCAAGTTGCGCGGTTCTGTCAAGGACACGCTGCTCCAACTCTTCCGTCAGTTTGCGGATCTCCTCTTCCGCCTTCTTACGTTCGGTCACATCCCGAAGGATCTTGGAATACCCGGTCAACACACCCTGTTCGTTATAGACAGGGGTCACAATGTCATAGGATATAAACGTACTGCCATCCTTACGAACCATCTGTGCTTCGGATTCATAACGGCCTTGGGCAAGAGCCACTTCCAGCTCTCTTTCAGGATAGCCCTTCTCGATAGCCTCCCGGGTAAAGAAACAGACAAAGGGTTTGCCAATAATCTCCTCGGCTGTATACCCCATAATGCGTTCCGCGCCTATATTCCAACTGAGCACATGGCCCTTGGGATTCATCAGGAAAATCCCGTAATCTTTGACCCCTTCTACCAAGCGCCGGTAACTATTCTCCGTCTCTTTAAGCAAATCCTCAATTTGTGTACGCGTACGGCGCTCTGTGGCCTCTTTAAGCTCTCTTTCCACGGCAGGAGCCAAGCGGGCAAGATTGTCCTTCATCAGGTAGTCGTTTGCGCCTTGGTGCAGAGCCTCAACAGCAAGCTCCTCCCCAATACTGCCGGATACAATGATAAAAGGGATATCCAGGCCACTTTGTTTCAAGAGCCGGTACGCCGCCAAAGCACTGAAGCGTGGCATCGAATAATCCGAGCAAATAACTTCCCAGCGCTCGTCCTCAAGGGCCTGCTTGAAGTCCTCAGGCGTCTCCACCCGCCTGCTCATAATCTCGAAGCCAGCGTTAGTCAGCTCATCAATAACCAAGGCCGCATCAATCTTGGAATCCTCAACAATGAGTAGCTTTAATGTCTTATTCATGGAGGATAGCCACCCCTCCTTTCGAACACTTCGACTAGAATCCTGGGTATTTATCCAGCAATTTTTACAAACCCGTTCACGTAGCCCCAGATCATGGGTCTCAGTAAAAGGCACAAGCCGACATTTGCAGAATATACATTTGTTATCTATCAAGTGTGATGTCAACGCAGTTCCCAATATTTTCACAAACAATTGACCTCGCGTTCAATAAAACACACGAATGGACAAAAAGGATGAAAACAAATAAAAAAGCCGTATTCTTCAGGTGACGTTCGGGTTCCTACTCAGTGACTCGAACACTTTAGAAAAGCTTCAAAACCCTCTAATCTAACGTGCTGGATACCGTAACACGAAAGTCAAGCAGGACGAAATACGAACTGTAGCCCCTGTAGATACCCTATCCCTATTCTCGCAAAATCAGCTTATTTATTGGCTATTAGGCCTTGCCACGAAAACTGATCCATTGGTCTATGCAGGCTGGCCGATTCGTAAAACAGGCAAATGTAGGATAACTGTATCACGGCATTAGACAAGGGGATTTCCGGAAGCCAGCTTCTCATTGATAGAACATCGCTCGCCTGATTGGCAGCGTGTTTGAGTTAGAAGGAATAACACAAACCGCGTTCCCGCCGTTTTTATGCGCACAGGGCGATTCAATCGCCTCCGGGACGTGGTTCAGGACAATCTTATGATGGAACAGGAAAAGACAGGCAAACTCAGAAAACTGCAGACGGCTCAAGCCGGTGTGTCGGGCAGCCGTTTGGCCATGCGCGCCAACCTGATAAGCTCCAGTCAGGCCCTGGAATCCATACTCAACCTGCAACCCGGGAAACGGTCCGACATGGCGACTGTTAGCGGCGAGTGGGCTTTGAAAGAAGTGGAATGCGCCCGCGAGTTTAACTTTGAACTTCCGGAAGACCTGATCACCTCGGTTGAGCTGATGGAACAGGCCGTGATGAACGTTCTCGGCGTGCAGCAGTGCGTCATCCTGGTGTTTGATGAAACATCCGGCGTGTATAGCTGCCTCAACGATATCAAGCAACCGGGCCTGAAAACCCGCGAGCTGACGCGTATTTCGGACCAGTTTTTGCAAGAGCTGGTGGGCACGGGCAACGAGCTGATTCACAGCTATCTGGTGCTGGAAAACCAGTTGGTCGGCCTGGTGCTGGCATCCGGTAAAACCAGCAACACCCGCTTTACGGCACAAGACCAAATGCTGCTGGATATCGCCGCGCCCTATCTTGCGACCAAAATCATCCGCTTCAAACAGCTCAAGCAATCGCTAACTGTGCCTTACATCCAGAGCGTGGTGCTGGAACTCGCCGGTCATCTGGTGACCGCCGCCGATCAGGACTCCATTATCACATCCGTTCTGGAAACGTTTGCATTGCGCCTGGGCTTTGATGCCTGCCAATACGTCAGCTTCCAGCCGGAAAGCGGCATTGGGGAAGTATTGTATGAAATCGTCAACGCCAGCGGCAAACCCGGCAAACTGCAAAGCTACAGCCACGCCGGGCTGGAAGGCAAACGGCACACCATTGCCGATTACGGAAATTTGATTGGCCTGATGTCCTCGATGGCCCGCAATCGTTTCTATCTGCATCTGGGCGGCAACATGTTGGGCGATCGCCCGTTGGAAGATATCTTTGGCCTGAAGCAGATTCAGTCCGCGCTGTTGTTGCCCGTCATGGATATGGCCACCGGCGAAATTCGCGGGACATTCAACCTGTTTCAGACCACCGAAACGCCCATCAGCGATGAAAGCCGCCAGATTGCCAGAGAGGCCGCCCAACTGGTTTCCCGCGCGCTCACCCGCGCCCTGGTGCTTGAAAAAGCCCTTGCCATGGCCTCCAGCGACGAGCTGACAGGACTCATCAACCGCCGCGGCTACTACCAGCGCTTTGAGGCGGAACTGGAGCGGGCGCGCCGTCACCAAACCCCGCTTTGCGTGGCGCTGATTGACGTGGATCATTTCAAACTATTCAATGACAACTACGGCCATCTTAGCGGCGATCTGGTATTAAAGGCCCTGGCCGACCTGTTTACGCAAAACGTCCGTAAAAGCGACATCGTCTGCCGTTTTGGGGGCGAGGAATTCGCCATCCTGCTGCCGGACACCTCGCTGCGTTCGGCGGCCGACCTGATGGACCGGGTGCGCCAGAACGTGGAAAAAATGCAGCTTCGCGGCATCAACGGAGAACCGCTAAAAGTGACCATCAGCGCAGGCCTGGCCGAAGTGGACAGCACGCCCAAGGGCGGGCCGCATCAATCACAGATTTCGGATGCGCTGGCCCTGGCGGATGAGCAGTTATACACCGCCAAAAACAAGGGCCGCAACCAGGTTTGCTTTCTGACAGGTTCGGAAACCCCCGACCCGATTCCGCAAGCCAGCTAGCTCCCTGTCATTCCCGCGCAGGCGGGAATCCATTTAGCGGAGATCCCGTCTGCTAAATACGGTTAGCTTCTGCTTCTACGATAAGCCTGACAATGGATTCCCGCCTGCGCGGGAATGACAATCAGCGCTGCGTAAGCTCGATGGTTTTAGGTGATGCCGGTTTTCAGGATGTCGTGCATGTGCACGGCGCCGGTGGGTTTACCGTCCGCATCGCAGCTTACCAGCACGGTAATCTTGCTCTCTTCCATCAACCGGAGGGCGGTCACGGCCAAGTCTTCCGGCACAATTTGCTTGGGGGAGCGTGTTATGACCTCGCTCAACACAATGCCGCGTGGGTCGCTGAAGCGCGTGAGCGCCCGGCGAACGTCGCCATCGGTCAAAAGCCCCTGCATGCGTCCGGTAGCATCCACCACAATCGCCATCCCCAGCTTCTTGGAACTGACTTCCACCAATGCGTCCAGAAACGGCGTATCCAACGAGACCAGCGGCAACGCGTCGCCCGTGTGCATGACATCCTGAACCCGAAGCAACAGACGCTTGCCCAAGTTGCCCGCCGGGTGAAACATCGCAAAATCCTCGGCGGAAAAGCCCTTGCGCTCCAGCAACACCACGGCCAGCGTATCGCCCAGGGCCAGGGTGGCCGTCGTGCTGGCCGTTGGGGCCAAGCCCAGCGGACAGGCTTCTTGCCGGACCGCGACATTCAACACCGCATCGCCTTGCCGCCCCAGCGTCGAGTCCGGCTTACCGGTCATCGCAATCAACGGCACGCCAAAGCGCTTGACCAGCGGCAGAATCCCTAAAATTTCAGGTGTCTCGCCGCTATTGGAAATCGCAATCAGCACGTCCTGCTTCATCAGCATCCCCAGATCGCCGTGGCTACCCTCGGCGGGATGCAGAAAATAGGCCGGCGTGCCGGTGCTGGAAAGCGTCGCCGCAATTTTTTTGCCGATGATGCCCGATTTGCCCATCCCGGTGACGATCACCCGGCCCGGACAGGCTTCAATCAACTCAATCGCCCGGACGAACTGCTGGTCCATCTGGCTTTTCAGGTCTTCCAGCGCCTGGATTTCAATATCCACAATGCCCCGAGCACGAGCTAACAAGGCTTCTTGTTCAGTCGGCGCCACCGACAAAGGATTGCCAGGGGCTTTGGGCAGGGTAGGCGGTTGGGTCAGTGATTGACTCACAGAGGTTTCCACGCTTTCAAACGAGTTATCAAGTGGGCTGAATGGTTCAAGCTCAATAAAAACCAAATCTATCTTACCATTGACCTGATTTTTCACCAAAATCAACCCATCCCCTGTCATTCCCGCGAAGGCGGGAATCCAGGAAAAATTATCGCAGAAGCCGGTATCGGAAATTATCCCTAGCTGATGCCAGTTTGCTGGCCTGGATTCCCGCCTTCGCGGGAATGACACAGTTTCGGAGTCTTAAAATTCGGGAACGTGCTTGCGCTCGGACTTGGCGGTTTTTTCCAAAATCTTGATATGCTCAACATCAATCCAGGGCTCTTCCAGCGCGCTGCTGAACTGCGTGCCCACCACCTGAATTTTGTCGCCGGCTTCCAGCTCCGTCACTTCATCGCTTTGCTTGCGCGGGAAGAACAGTTTCATCTCCGCCAGCGGAATCGTATGCTCACCCACATCTGGCCGCAGGATGAAAAACGTCACGTAATCACGAGAATCACGAAATGCTTTTTTGTAATCCAGCGCGATATCGGCAAAGCGGTTGAAGGTGCCCGTAAACGTCACTTTCTTGTTGATATATTGGGTTGGGCTTCTCAGCAGATCCAACGGGTCTACCTTGGCCGCACTGGCAATGCTGGCGTCAATCTGGGCAGCCGTTGCCTTGACCACCGGCTTATCGCCTTTTTCGGTCGCTTTGGGTTCGGACGCTTTAGGAGCCGTTTTGACAGGCGTGGTTTCTTTTTTGACAGGTGCCGCGTTTTTTGCAGCCAACACACCGGATGCGGATATAACCGAGAACATCATCAAGGTCGACAGCGCCATCGGCACAAACCGTTTACTCTGCTTAACCATTTCTGCTAGTTTTGTGGAGCCGGGCTTTTGCATGAAAACACTCATCCTTATTTTGCACACTTATAAAACATGACCTGCCTGTACGGAACGCCGGGCCTTTTATTTTACCGCTTATCAGAGCGAATTGGTACTGCCGCAGGCAATTCCTTTTCCTCGTAGATTCTGGGCGGGGGTGGCGTCGGCCTGGATTGGGGCATTGTCATAGATGAATCAGACGCTGCCGGAGTCAAAATGGTTCCCTGAACCTTGGTTTCAACCGCCATCGCCCGATTCAGACTGTTGGCCAGCTCGGCTGCCGTGTTGGCCGTATAAAATTGCCCTTTGGTGGCAAGCGCCACGCAGCGCAGTTGTTTGGTCGCCAGATAATCGTTTAATCCGTAGCCCACCAC
>CAZXUP010000133.1:0-7754 GCA_964643815.1 uncultured Vampirovibrionales bacterium | reverse complement strand
TTAACGATTCCACACGCTCATGCATCGGAATCGTCAACGCGTTGATTGTCCGATCCTCAAACAACCCGGACGATACCCCACGGCCTTCGTTACCCAACACAATCACGCAACAAGCGGTCAAACCGGCTTCCCGATAGCTAGTTGCCTGTGTCGAGTCACCCGTGGTGGTATAAATTGTCCATTCGGACGCGGGAAATGTTTCGGTGAGCGAACGACGGTTGAGGTGCAACACCGGCAGCGCAAACACCAAACCCGCCGACGCGCGAATGACCTTGGGATTGTACGGTTCGACACTATTCTCGGTCAGAACAACCGTATCCACGCCAAAGGCCAGCGCCGAGCGCAACAACGTGCCCAGGTTGCCGGGATCCTGAATGCCATCCAACAACAACACCAACGTCCCGCGCACGTCTTTTTTATCTTGCGCTTTCGGTTGCTCGAATACCGCCAGGCAAGGGGGTGGAGAACTGGTGCTGGCCAATCGCGCCATCGTCGCCTCATCCACTTCATAAGGCAACACCGGCCAATCCGGCAAAACGGGTTGATCGTTTCTTGAATCGGGCAAGACAAAGGCATGTTTGATCGCCAAACCGGCCCGTAACGCTTCTTCAATCGGATGCAGACTTTCCACCAAAATCAGTCCGGTTTCATCCCGAAACTTTTTTTGCTTCAGCGCAGCCGTATCTTTAATAAGCTGAACGGTCGGCTTCATCGGCGTGTTCATCGCATCCCGATTTCCACTTCAAAGGTGCGCTGGCAGGGGTAGCGGCAATGCACCGCCTGATCCTCAAGCCCCAAACGACGCTTGAGTACAAACAAACCATCCGCCATCAGCACGTTCAACAGCTTTTCATCCGGCGCAATCTTACCCGCCGAACCATTCATCGTCTGACGAACCGCAGACCGAACATCCGCCTGATACAACCAGTCATCCGCCAATCGAATCAACATCAGCTTGCGAAACTCGTCCGCGTTGAAACTATGGTTTCTCTCCGCCAGCAGACGAACCAGCCCCATCGAGACCGCCGTGCCAATGGTGTTACCGGGCGTATTCCAGCCCGCATAGCCATACAAGCCCGTCAAATCATCATATGAGGCAAGCATTTTTTCGGTCAGGCGAGGATCGCTGCCGTTGGCATAGGCCACATCCGCCACCGAAAGCGGCTTATTCGTCGCAAACGCCTTCGCGAAAACCTTCATCACCGCATCAATTTGGTCTGGCAATAAATGGGCCTGTTCCCGTGCGCAATGATCGCCCTGGCGATCATCCGGCGTATGGACCATCAACCACAAATCCGCATCGGATGCTTTTTTGGCCACCACCGCGCCGCATGCCTGAATCGCTTTTTCCACCACCGTTTCAATCGGCAAGCCATCAAACTTGGCCACCAGCTTGCGTCCGGTTTCAGAGCTATAGTGCGGGTACACTTTCACATTTTTGGACTGCTGCAAGACCATCCAGCGCGCCAGCATGCAGGCCGCCACTTCATCCGCGCCAGTCTGGATATGCGCAACATCGGCCAGTTTCTGTTTGTGAACCAGCTTTTCCAGTTGCCGGGCTTCCTGCACATTCAAACCATAGGCCCCGGTATCGTCCTGACAATAGGTCAGGTAATCCAGCCGACCATCCGCCAGACACTTGAGGTAGGACTCGTTCAACGCGAAATTCTTTTCCCGCCGCGTCAGAAAATCCGTCAGCACCTCGGATGGAATCCCGTTCGCATCCGCCGCGCCATGCTGATGCAACTCAACCGAATACCGGTACAGGCGCGCGCCATACTGATTCCAGTATTCCGGCTCTTCTTCGTCAACATTGTAGTTGGGAATGCGCAAGATGGACGAAAACCCGAAACAGGCATCCACCTTGATTTGCCCAAAAAATGCACTGACGCGCTCTTTCAACACATCCAACGGCTCCGTGTTCAAACGGGAGGGAATCAATCCCCCATAGACGATGGTATCCAGCGCTACAATCAGCGGATCGTTTTCAAACAAGTGATTTTTTACCCAACGCGACAAGGTTTTAAAGTTGGCGGGGGTTTTTAGCTGTCCCAGCAGCGCAGGCGACGGCATATTCAACTCCAGGCCCGCCATGGCCGCCATCCTCCGGGGCATGTCGTAGCACACGGGCCGACTATCCAGGGGAATCAGGAAAAGACGCTTATGGGAAAAAGCCATATTTCGGGAAGTCCATCACATTGCTAGCCCCATTCTAATACGGAGGATCCCTTATAATAAAGTTGGAGTTGACGGAGACGGTGGAATGCTCTCAGCCATGAACCTGTTTTGGCACCGGCTTGCCAGCGGGCCGCGCGATCGGCAGGCATTGGCTTTTCTCCGTGTCGCCACCGGACTGTTTTTCCTGTACCAGGGCTATCAAAAGCTGACCGATCCGGACTTTTTGAGTGCATTGCCCAACACCCTGCATGTCTGGGCCTCAACAAGCCCAGCATCTCTGTACACAAGCTTTCTGGAGCATGTGGCCGTTCCTCAAGCCGGACTGTTTGGCTTTTTGGTAACATATGGCGAGATTCTGACCGGGCTTAGCTATATCACGGGCTTTCTGGTCCAATTCAGCGCCCCCGCCGCCATCCTGATGAACCTGAATTTCCTGCTGGCCACGCAACATCTGGGTGTTGCCTCTCAGGGCGTCAACCTGGCGTTTATGATTATCTCAGCCACGCTGTTTTGGGCCAGAGCCGGGCATTATTACGGTCTGGATGCCTTTGTATTCCGTGGCGCCACCCCCTCCATAACCGAGAAGTTCAAACCCAAGGTCTCTCGCAAGCTGAGCATGGCGCAGAATTTGCTGACCAAGAGCGCCGACAAAAGCGGGGGCAAGAAGAAGAGCAAGTCTCGCTCCAAACCCTTTTAAGAAAAAATTTCAATGCTCTCGGCAGGGTAGCCGCTCGGATCGGTCCAGGAGAAAGATTGGCTGCCACGAATCACATACAGGCGTTCCATCGCACGGGTGAGTGCCACATAAAACACCCGCTGCGCCTCTGTTTTTCCGCGCGGGATTTGCCAACACTTCTGGTAAATCTCCCGCTTGAGGTTGGGGATCCCATTCACCTTAGCCAAAATCAGCCCAAACCCGGCTTTGCCCGCATACTGCGGATCGAACAGCAACGAGGAATCATCGCCGCCGCTCCGCACCTGGCCTTTTTCGGTATACGCCGCAAACACCACCGGAAACTCAAGCCCTTTCGCGGCAAACACGGTCATAATCCGCACAGCGTTCTCACCCGACCAATCCGCCGACACGGGCAGCTCCTGGTTGGGGTTGGCCGCATACTGTTCCAGCGTCTCCAGCACTTCATCCAAGGTAGGTTGCAACGGACGGTTTTGCCCAAACAGGTACAACAGGCGCTCAAACATGTTGAGCGTAACGCGCTGCTGTTGACGTTGCAACGCGGGCAAACCCGCATCAATCAAACCGACTGTTTGCGCCAGCTTCAAAAACAACTGCACCGGGCTTAAACGCGTTTTTAATTTTCGGATGGCCTGCAATTGCACCGCCAAATCACCCACGGCTTCGGCGACCAAAACAGGCAATTCGGGCAAACGATTGGGGTTGTGATGCAAGAGCAAACACACATCGAACAACGCCTGCGCCTCGCCGGTTTGTTTCAGGCGTATCAGCGATAAAATCTGCTTCTGATTCAGCTTGCCCTGCAAAATTCGAACCAGCGCGCCATCATCACCCAGGTTGTTCATCAGGCGTAAAAGCGCCATGGCATCTTTAATTACAGCTTCCTGAAAGAAGCCCATGTTCTTTTGCCGAATCGCCGGAATCTCAAAATGCTCCAGCGTTTTCTGGATGTTTTCGGCCTTGGCATGCGATTTGACCAGCACCGCGATATCGCAATAGCGATAGTTTTCCTCGCGCATCAAGCGTGTAATTTCTGTGGCGATATACTCCGCTTCCATCGCCCGTTGCTCGTCCATCGGTTTATGCGCGGGCTTGCCGTTGACCTCGTCCATCGCATCAAAATTCATCCAGATCACGTTTGGCTCATGAACCTCTGCATGTTGTTCGCACACTTCCAAACGTTGGTTGGGCCGGGTGGTAATACGGTCCGTCAAATGATTGGCCACCGCCAACACCGAAGGCCGGGAACGGTAGTTGGTTTGCAAATTGATTTTTTGATGCGCACCATTTTGAAACACCAAGTCCAGGTTTTCGGGTTGCGCAAACCGGAACGCGTAAATCGACTGCTTCTCGTCACCCACCACCGTCAGGTTTTTGGCGCCGTCCTGAATCAGCAACTCCAGCAAGCGCAACTGGCTGCCGTTGGAATCCTGAAACTCATCCACGATAATCGCCTTGAACTGCTCCCGATAGCGCGCACGCAACGCAGCATCGTTGGACAACAGCGTAATCGAATGATTGATCAGATCATCAAAATCACAGGTGCCCTCGGCCAGCAATGCTTGCTGATACAACGCATAAACCGCCGTCACAATGCCGATCAGTTTTTCTTCCAAACGCAACGTTTCATCCAGCGCGGCAAAATCCGGCGTCAACGGCTCATACGATCGCGCCGCCAGATACAGCTTGACCAGCCCCGGCAATTCCTCTTTGTAGACACTGGCGGTTAATTTCTTGCCAGATTCTTCCGCCTTGCGGACCGCTTCACCAATCGGGTTCCAATCCGCATGCGCCCATGGACGCAAGCCATCGTGCCAGGCGCTGATTTTAGCCTCCAGGTTTTCGGGTGCGCCCAAATCCTTGTCATGCGGAACCGGGAGTGTTTTCAGACGTTCGGTCAACTGGCGAGATTGGTGTATCGCTGTCTCGTAAAATTCTTTCGGCGACAGGCCTGCCGTTTTGATTCGGTTGACCAGCGCGTATAAAGACTTCGCATCCAGCAAACGCTCAATGTCCTGAAACCCGCTTTGAGTGAGCGCATCCACCGACAAGACATCCGCAGCAATGACGGAGGCCAGCCCCGTTCTTTCCAACACGTCAGACAAATCCAGATATTCACCCACCACCATGCCATCGACGACACGGTTAAACAGCATTTGTTGTTCCAACGGATTGAGCACCGAAAAGCCGGGTGGCAGCCCCACCGCCAACGCATGCGTGCGCAGCAAGCGCAAGCAAAACTGGTGAAATGTACTGATCCAGACATCCGGCGTCAAGTCGCTTCCACCGCATTCCAATAACCGCTGCTGAATCCGTTCGCGCATGCCCAACGCGGCATCGTTGGTAAACGTGACAACCAGAATGCGCTCGGTCGGGCGAGCCACATCCATCTTTTCAAAATCGAGCGCCAGTTTCACGAAACGCCGCGAGATCAATTCGGTTTTGCCGGTACCCGCACCCGCCAGCACTTGCAGGGCTTCATCCGCCGGAGCCGACACCGCCTGTTTCTGCTGTTCGTTCAAACCCTGAAAATATAACGGCTCGATCAAAACCGGTAAAACCGGAGACTCCTCTGCCGAAAACAAATCGAGCTGCCCGCTCATACGCTCATCTCCACACTCTCCGCATCCACGTCGCAGAGAGCATAATAGGCACACGAGCCACAGCCCGAAGCATCCATACGCGTTGAAAAACTATCACCGTTCAAGATTGGTTGCACAACATAACGGTTAAGATCATCCAGCAACTGCACGCGCGCGTTTTCGATTTCATCCGAGGTCAACTCCAGCCGAATCGAGCCTTGCTCCGGCTTCTCTGCAAACACAGGACGCATGATTTGCAAGGCAACGGCACGCAATTGATGTTGATACTGCGGGTCATCCTGGCAGGCCAGATAATACAACGGCAACTGGTAGTCTTTGGGATAGCTGATGCTCAGCTTATCCGCAAAGCGTTCTTCGTGAAACAAATCCGGAGCATCCGGCAACGGATCGAGCGTGCTTTTGAAATGCTTGTCACACGTATCCAGCCCGGCGCTGTAGGCACTCCGAAATGTTTTGTAATCCACAATCTCCCACGTCCCGTCTTGCAACTGAATCACCGCATCCATCTTGCCGTTAAAGCGACAACGCTCGATGCCGGGCAACACAATATTCTGCAACTCGCGTTCGGCCTGCACCGCTTTCAGGGTGCCGTAACGAACAAAATAGCCCTTGCGATCCAGATCTCGAATTGCATCGAATAAACGCGTTTTCAAATCGGAAAGCGCGAGCGGCCCCAGCTTTTTGAAATCGTTTAAATCACGCTCATCAAAACCTGATTCTAAAAAAGCATCGGATTCTTCCTCAAACGCAAACATGATGCGTGCCAACTCTTGAAGGCGTTCAACGGTATACGGATAGCGTCCCACCCCCTGGTTGAAAATTTCCATCAGCTTGTGAATGAGAGAACCCAGCGTGGCCGCCGTGCTATCCGGCTGCGGGAGACGCAACAAATGGCGATAGTAGAACTGTCGCGAGCAGGTCATGTAGGTTTTGATGGAAGAGGCGCTGAGATTTAAAATGTCCGTTTCATCAAACAACGCTTCCGCAGCTTGTTTTTGAAATGCTGCCCACTGGGAGTTCCCGGCATAACGCTCCACAACCTCTTCAGCATGTTTTTCTTCGTCCCGTTTCGCACAAACGCATAAATCCGCTGCGCAAACCGCTCCATTTTTATGTGGCGATGCCGCCCGGCAAAAAATCAACACTGGCTCTTGCCCCAATGCATCCCGCTTGCTGTTGAACAGGGTTCGATAAAACGAGGACGGCAGCACCGGCTTGCCCGCATCGCCCTGATGGCAGCTCATCACCAGACGCTGACCGGCCCGACTCATGCCAACAGCCAGCAACCGTTTTTCTTCGGCCTCATCAATGTGATAAGCAAGCGCGATATTGAGCGCCGCAGAATTGCCAGGCGATAAAATCTCAACCTGTTGTCGCGTTTGTGGAAATTCCTCCTGCACCATAAACGGAATCCACACAAACGGTGCTTCTTCACCTTGCGCCTGGTGCAAACTGAGCAGACGGACACCGCCCGATTGATTGCGCAGAGAATTGAGTTCCCACAACTCGGCATAACGTTCCAATAACTCAGCCAGCGGCAACGACCTGTTGAGTGCGGCACGATAGTAGTTGTTCAGGCGCGTCAGGTTGTTTCGGAAAGCATCCTGTGTCTCTGTCATATCCGTGTTTTTCAGGTTCAGCTTGTCGGACGAAAACACCTGATCCAAAAGACGAATGACACAATTCTTTTCAATGTAATCCGCAGCCAGCTCAATAAAACGCTGCACGCTTACCGACACATCAAACGGCAATCGCGCCACATCAAACAGCGACAATAACGCAGAAAGCGCATCGTCCTCCATCGACACATCCGCGCTTGAGGCAGCATTCTCGCCAGATAGTTCATCCGCTTTTGTCATCTCCAGCCAGCGCCGCAAATGACGATTGGCCCGCTTGATGCGTTCCTGCGTTTCCCACCAGGAAACCGGCGCGTTTTCCAGACAGTGCTGAAGTTTCTGGGGATTCCACAAAGCGTTCGGCGTGACGCCCAGTGTTTGCAGACAATCCAACACGGTCAGCAAATCATAGAGTTGATGCTGAAGCCGAATGAGCGCTTCCGAGAGTAAATTTGCCTGAAAGGGAATCTCTTTTTGCAGCAACGCATTAACGACATGGTGCTTGTAGTGCGAAGAACGCAACAGAATCACACAATCATCCCAAGACGCCTGCCGTCCATCAATCCGCTCATTCCGCACAAAATCAGCCAAGCCATCCGCCATGGCCGACGCCTCGGTCTCGGGATCGGGATAAGCGCCAAAGCGGACCATCTCCGCCAATCG
>CAZXUP010000132.1:3862-7757 GCA_964643815.1 uncultured Vampirovibrionales bacterium | reverse complement strand
CGCTCAAGGGCGCGCACTTCGTCGAGCTGTGCGCGCAGCGCGGCATCCCGCTGCTGTTCGTTCAGAACGTGACCGGCTTCATGGTCGGCAAGAAGTACGAGGCGGGCGGCATCGCGCGCGACGGCGCCAAGCTGGTGACGGCCGTGGCCACCGCCAATGTGCCGAAGTTCACCGTCGTGATCGGCGGCTCTTACGGCGCGGGCAACTACGGCATGTGCGGACGCGCCTATGGGGCGCGGCAATTGTGGATGTGGCCCAACGCGCGGATTTCGGTGATGGGCGGCGAGCAGGCGGCGAATGTGTTGCTGACCGTCAAAAAAGACCAGTTGGCCGCACAGAAAAAGCCAGCGATGACGCCTGCGGAAGAAGAAGCGTTCAAACAGCCGACGCTCGAAAAATACGCCCGCGAGAGCAGCGCCTACTACAGCACCGCCCGCCTGTGGGACGACGGCATTATCGACCCGGCGGACACGCGCATGGTGCTGGGGCTGGGCATTGCAGCCTCACTGAATGCGCCGCTGCCGTCGCGTGAGCATGGCGTTTTCCGGTTTTAAGCCGGGTCACTCCTGCTCTTTTCCGTGCGTCGCCTCGAACTCGGCCAGCCAGTCTTCCATGAGGTTCTTCGCGCTGGCGGAAACCTCGCCGCCGGGAAACAACAACGCCGTCATCTCGCGCCGGGCCTGTGGCAAGCCATCGCTCTTCCACAGCGTGGCCAAGCGGTCGGCGGTTTCGCGCAGGTCCGTAAAACAAGTGTACAGCAGGAAATTATTCAGCGCGCACTGGCGCTCCAGCCTGATCAGCGCGTTCCACAGCGCTTGCTTGTTGATGGTGATGGTTTCCCCGTCATCGAATGATGGTTGTTGTCCGGTCGTCATCGGCCCGTCCTCTCGGTTGCTCAAACAAAAAGCCGACCCCGAAGGGTCAGCCGGAGGTCTGTAAGCCGCACAAGGACGACCGCAATGGTTTTTAGCCCGGAGGCTTGGACATGTACCATTGCCCTCCGGCCAAAAACCGGAGGCATCGTTATGTGGCCGATGCGGGCCACCTTATGCGGGCTTACAGATTCCCGACTGTCACTGACGGGTAACAGCCTTTTCAGAATAACGGAAAACAGGAACACCTACAAATGGGTTTTGATTCGGTTTTACTGTTTTTGTTTTGTCATTTCCGCGAAAGCAGCGCCTATCACAGCAGCACGCCTGTGGTCAGTACCTTTAAAAGATAAACCAGCTTACTGGTTAAACTTGCGGACAATCAAATTGTAAAATTCGACGGCATCCGGTGCCATGGCTGTCTCCCAGTGCCGGTTACGTGTCCATTTTTCATCCACTTTGTCACGCAATATTTCAAACGCGGTCGAAACCGCCTCTGATCGCAACCAGGGTTTAATCCCCGCCCCAAGCAAACCATTTTTCTCCAAACGCCGCTTCACGTCATAGTCAAAAAGCCTGTTCTCAAGCCACTTTTGCTTGACAAGCTTCAGGAAAGCGTCCTGGGATTTCAACGCCTTTGTATGATACGTCCAGATTGCTTTCGAAAAAACATCGTTGAGGAAGCCAATGGAATACTCATCCAGCCGTTTCGTCTCCACAGACGGCAAGTTATATTTTTTGAGAAGCGCCTGATGGACCCCACGATATTTCGCAGAAGATGCCTCCGGCTCAAGGTGTGAATTGGTATACAAAAAGTCGTCGGCCAGTTTTCCAACAAAACCAAACTGCCAGCTTATATCGTCCTTCAGGCTTTTACGCTGCTCCGGTGAAAGTTGTTTCATATTATAGATAAACGTGGCGCCAAACCGAACGGGGGACAGCATACGAGGCTCCTTGAGTCGAAGTAATGAGGAATAACCCTCGCATGCTACTACAAAGTACATCGAGTTCAACAGAAGCGTTTCAAAACCAGGGATGTTCCTGTTAAACTGGAAGCACGTCTAAAGGCAGGGATTTTGGAGAGGTATGAGCGGCACATTGCTGAAGAGTGAGATTCGAGACGGGGTTGCATGGGTTACTTTAAACCGTCCAGAGCTTCACAACGCCTTCAACGAGGCCATGATCGAACAACTGCGAACCACGTTTGAAACGCTGGGCAAAAACGAGCAGGTCCGCGCGGTGATTCTGGCGGGCGAAAGCAAGTCGTTCTGCGCCGGGGCGGATCTCAACTGGATGAAAAAAATGGTGGACTACACGTTTGAGGAAAACGTGGCCGATGCCCGCGCCCTGGCGGGTATGCTCAAGATCATTCACGACTGCCCCAAGCCGGTGATCGCGCGCGTGCATGGCGCGGCCTTTGGCGGTGGGGTCGGGCTGATTGCCGCCTGTGACATGGCCGTCGCGACAGAATCGGCCACATTTTGCCTGAGCGAAGTGAAACTGGGCTTGCTGCCTGCGGTGATTTCGCCGTTTGTGCTCCAGAAAATCGGAACAACACACGCGCACCGGTATTTTCTGACGGCGGAGCGCTTTTCAGCGTTTGAAGCGCATCGCATCGGCTTGATTTCCGAAGTGGTAGCGGATGAAACAACGCTGGACAGCAAAATCCAGAGCATTATCGAGTCTCTGCTGGCCAACGGCCCCGAGGCGGTGAGTCGCTGTAAAACGCTGATTGGGCAGGTGGCGCACTTCGATTGGGATCGCGCGGTGGATATCACCACCAAGATGATTGCCGAGCGGCGGGCATCGGCGGAAGGCCAGGAAGGCATGCGATCGTTTCTGGAGAAACGCGCGCCGAATTGGGCGTCTGCACCACCAGCGGCAACGAAAGGTTAGAGTCTGAAATGGCCGGGAAGAAAAACGAAAAGACAAAATCATTCAAAAAAGTACTGGTGGCCAACCGGGGCGAGATTGCCGTGCGAGTGATGCAGACTTTGCAGGAGATGGGCATCCAAACCGTTGCGCTGGCCTCCGATCCGGATCGTCAGGCCGAGCATGTGCGGATGGCGGACGAAGTGATTGTTTTGCCCGGCCAGAAATCGGCTGAAACCTATCTGCAAGGCGAGAAAATTTTAACACTGGCAAAAGAGCGCGGCGTTGAGGCGATTCATCCGGGTTACGGCTTTCTCTCCGAAAACGCTGGCTTTGCCCAGGCTTGCGCCGATGCGGGCATTGTGTTTATCGGCCCCAAGCCGGATGTAATTCGGGATATGGGCGACAAGATCATCGCCAAAAACCTGATGGAAAAAGCGGGAGTTCCAATCGTTCCGGGGTGGACGGGCGAGCCGGACACGGATTTCAAAACGATTGAGAAAAAAGCGAAGGAAATCGGTTTTCCGATCTTGGTGAAAGCCGCGGCGGGTGGCGGCGGCAAAGGCATGCGGCTGGTGCAACAAGCATCGGACCTGAAAGCGGCGTTTGAGTCGGCGGCGCGCGAGGCCCAAAACGCCTTTGGTGATGCCCGCGTCTTTCTGGAAAAATACATTACGCGCCCACGCCATATCGAATTCCAGATTTTCGGCGATCAGCACGGCAACGTGGTGCATCTGTTTGAGCGCGAATGCTCCATCCAGCGCCGTCACCAAAAGATTATCGAAGAGACCCCTTCTACCGCACTGACGCCGGAGCTGCGCAACAAAATGGGCGAGGCCGCCGTTGCGGCAGCCAAGGCCATGGGTTACACCAACGCAGGAACCGTCGAATTTATTTTGGCGGAAGACGGCGCGTTTTATTTTCTGGAAGTGAACACGCGTCTGCAAGTCGAGCATCCGATTACGGAAATGACCGTGCATCGGGATCTGGTTCGTTTGCAACTGCACGTGGCCGCCGGAGAACCGTTGCCCTTTAAGCAAGACGATTTGAAACAGGATGGCCATGCGATTGAGTGCCGTATCTATGCCGAAGATCCGGCCAACAATTTTATGCCAGGCATCGGCACACTGGATTTCTACCGTCCGCCTTCC
>CAZXUP010000132.1:0-3852 GCA_964643815.1 uncultured Vampirovibrionales bacterium | reverse complement strand
AACGGCGTGCGGGAAGGCGGCAACGTGACGGTGCATTACGACCCGATGCTCTCAAAATTGATTGTGTGGGGAAAAGACAGAGATGCAGCGATTGCAAAAATGTCCTGGGCGCTTTCGCGCTTTGCCATTTTGGGAATTGCAAACAATATCGAATTTCTGAAAGCGATTATTGATCACCCCGCGTTTGCATCCGGCAAAACCCACACGCATTTTCTGGAAGAGCATCCCGTTAAAAGCGGCAGTAAAGAACCCCCAACCGAAGCACTACTGGTGGCGGCGCTGTCTTCGCAAATTCTGAAAAACCGTTTAACGGCAACCGCAAATGGGAACCAGGAAAGCGAGGGCAATTCTCCCTGGCTTTTGGGCGGCGCATGGAGACCGTTGGCATGTCGAAGATAACGTTGCAGGTTTCGGAGCGGACAGAACCGCTGGTGCTGGATTGCCAGTTGGAGGACAACCGGTTTTCGATCACGATCGATGACACCGTGTACGAAGGCACACTAGTACTAACCGGAGCCGGTGAAGGCTGGCTGGATTATCAGGGCCGCATCCTGCCGTTTTATATGTCTCAGAAGCAGGACACGCTGAATATCTGGCTGGACGGAAAGACCTACCACATCAACCTGGTGACGGCAGCCTCCCGTCGTGCCGGTAGTGCGGGCGCTGCCGCGTTGCATGCCGGAGAAGTGAAAGCCCCGATGCCGGGAACGGTTCTGAAAGTTTGCGTCAAGCCGGGGGATGCTGTGGAAGCCAATCAGCCGCTGGTGATTATGGAATCGATGAAGATGGAGATGACGCTATCCGCACCGGACGCAACCACCGTGCAGGACGTGTTTGCCAAGGAAGGGCAACTGGTGGATATGGGGGCCGTTCTGGTAAAATTGGGCGCATAATGCGCGTATTTGGGATTGAAATCAGAAGAGGTGAACGGTGGCGAATCCGGTTAACCAAGTCAAAATTGTCGAAGTGGGTCCACGGGATGGCTTGCAGAACGAGAAGACCATCATCCCCACCGAGGTCAAGCTGGATTACATTGGCAAGCTGGCCGATGCCGGATTGAAATATATCGAAGTCACCTCGTTTGTTCACCCCAAGGCCATTCCACAACTCTACGATGCATTGGATGTCGTCCGCGCGTTGCCGGAAAAACCGGGCGTTCATTATTCGGCGCTGGTGCCCAACATGAAGGGACTGGACAGAGCGCTGGAATCCGGCATTCGAGAAATTGCCGTGTTTACGGCGGCATCCGATACCTTTAACCAGCGCAACATCAACATGACGGTGGCGGAATCCATCGAGAATTTTCATCCTGTTATAAAACGCGCGCTGGATGAAGGCATGTTTGTGCGCGGCTATGTCTCCACGGCGTTTTATTGCCCATACACTGGCAAGATCGATAAAACGTCAACGTTATCCGTCACACAACAACTGTTTGACATGGGTGTGCAGGAAGTTTCGATTGGCGACACCATCGGGCAGGCTACGCCGGATGACGTGCGAATGACGATGTCGCATCTGTTGGAATGCCTGCCGATTGATCAGATTGCCATGCATTTTCACGATACCAACGGGCTGGCGATTGAGAACGTGCAGGCGTCGCTGGAACTGGGTTTGCATATTTACGACTCCTCGGCGGGTGGCCTGGGTGGTTGCCCCTATGCGCCAGGCGCATCAGGCAATCTTTCGACGGATGCGCTGGTGGCGATGCTGCATAAGCGGGACATTGAAACCGGCATTGATTTGGACAAACTGCGCGATGCGTCTGCGGTCATTCACAGGATTTTGCAAAACACGGATGACATGTTGCTGAACCCCGAAACGATGGTGGAAGACATTCGGCGTATGGGTGGCATCGGACGGGAAACCGGTGTTTGACATCCTGCATTTTGAATCGCTGGACTCCACCAACGAGGAAGCGCGACGGCGACTGACTACCGGACAGATTGAAACGCTGACGATCATCCAGGCTGACACGCAAACAGCCGGACGTGGCACCCAGGGGCGCGCATGGATTTCACCGCCCGGAGCCGGTTTGTATTTTTCAATCGCGCATCCGTTTGAACGTCTGAATCAGCAACACATTGCCGTAACACCACTGTTTACACTGGCTGCCGGACTGGCTTGCGCCGAAGCGTTGCGAGAGCTGACAGGCATCATCGTCCAACTGAAACCGATTAATGACTTGTATGCGGATGGCCGGAAGCTGGGCGGTATTTTGACGGAAAGTATCGTGCGCGACGGACAATGCAAGGCATTGATTACCGGGATTGGCATCAATATTTTATCGCACGCATCTGTTGAAATAGGTTGCCAAACCGAGGGGCGGGAGACAGAGCCGACCAGCTTGCAGGCCTGCCTGCCGCCGCAGGTGTTTCAATTGTTTCAGTTAGCCGATACCGGGCGAATGGCGGCGGTGCAATCGGAACTGATGGAATCGATTGCGCGGCATGTGAATGCGCGTTATACGCAATTGATTGCAGGGGATACCCCTGCGATTTTGGGCGATTATGTTCAGTTCAAAATGCCGCCGTTCGATCTGCCATCTGAAATATCCGCTATGATAGTGGGAAAGTGAATGCAGAACGATGAAGCACGAGTGGTAAGCGCAGAATACTGAAAGTGATGTCATGAGAAAAATTTCGGAATTGGCGTGCTGGCAGTGTGGTGCCGTGATGGGCTTGCTCTTGCTGGTTGTTGGATGCCAATCGATACAGTTGCCAACAGAAACCCGCCAGCCGCAGCCGAAAGCGCCGGTCTCGGGGACATTGCGCGATGTCAAAATAGAAGTGCTGCATGCGCCAAAAAAATCGCTTGTTGATGCAAAGACCGTCGATGCCAATAAATCATTTGAAGAACAGGACGTCCATATCGCATCGGTTAAAAATGTGTCGCCATCTACAGCATCCAGACAGAATGGGAAAACGCTCCAGCACATCGACTTAGAAGCGGTCTCCGCAGTGACGAAAGAATCAGTCGAAGGATCATCCGTCACTGTTTCGATCGATTCGGCCCGGCACGCCTCTGGCAAAGCGTCGCTGAAAGTTCAGTCGCAAAAGCCGGGATCGCATCATGTGGTGCTGGCCCGGCTGGAGAATCTGAATATTAAAGGTGTGCAACGCCTCGCGTATCGGGCGCAAACCATGACGCAGGATTTACAAGGCGAAGTGTACCTGCTGATGAGCGTGTATGTGCAGGGAGAAATGCCCCAAGCCAGTATGATCAACGGGTTTAAAGCCAATACCTTTCCAAAATGGAATCCGGTTGAGACGGCCTTCTTTCTGAAACCCGGACAAACCATCGGTCAACTGGAGCTGGCCCTGGTGCTGGATGGCCCCGGCACGGTGTGGGTGGATGACCTGTCCCTGCTTTCGGGCAAGTAGTTGCTTGAAGGTCCGTATTCTCGCTTTGACAAATTTTTGCCTTCCCCAATAATAGTGAGAAGCAATCCGACACAGATTGTCCGCTCCTCACTTACAAAAGGGAAAGGGTCACCATGTCCAACAGAACCTCGAAGAAAGCCGCGCTGTTCACGGAATCCGTCATCCGCCAAATGAGCCAGATGGCAAGAAAATACGAGGCCATCAACCTCGCCCAGGGCTTTCCCGATTTCCCGTGTCCCGAGGAGCTGAAAAAAGCGGCATCCGACGCCATTTACTCGGATATCAACCAGTATGCCGTCACCTGGGGCGACCCGGACTTCCGCCGGGCGGTGGCCGAAAAAGAAAGCAAATACCTGGGCATCCCCATCAACCCGGATACCGACATCACCATTACCTGCGGGGCCACCGAAGCCATGGCCGCCGTGATGCTGGCCACCATCAACCCGGGCGACGAAGTGATTGTGTTTGAGCC
>CAZXUP010000131.1:3102-7798 GCA_964643815.1 uncultured Vampirovibrionales bacterium | reverse complement strand
GGTTCAGCATGTGTTTAACGGCCAGTATTTGTGGTTAGAGGCAACATTAAATAAAAATTCGCCACAGCCTTCTTATAGTGACAACGCGTTAGACCCACTGCTAAGGCAATACAAAGGTGCGGAGGCTGCCTCATTTTCCGAATGGCGACAACGCCTTTCAACACTCAATGATGGAAATGTAGCGATTTGGGGAGCAGGGGCCAAGGGCGTTACGCTGGCAAATCTATTGGACCCGCACTGTCAGTGGATTGATTCTGTCGTGGATATTAACCCGCGCAAGCAAGGGCATTTTATTCCTGGTACAGGCCACATTATTATCGGGCCATCCGAATTGAAAGAAAGACATATCACACATGCAATTCTGATGAATCCGAATTACAAAATCGAGAATCTGAGTTTGATACAGAAACTTAATTTAGAAATAGAACTGCTCACCTTTGAGCATTCGGTAAAGGAGCTTGTATGACGCAGTTGGTTATTGATACAAAACAGCAGACACTCATTTATCGTACCGAAATTGGAGAGCAAGCCCTGCCGCTCCATTCTCAGGAAGCGTTTGAATTATTGAGCAGGGAGTGGGTTCGTTTGGGCTGGCTACATAAATATTCTTATACGTTTTCCTGGATGGGCCGTCCGATTATTCAGCTTCCCGAGGATATGATTCGCATCCAGGAAGTAATTTACCGGGTAAAGCCCGATGTCATTGTAGAGACGGGCGTGGCTCATGGCGGCAGTCTGATTTATTACGCCAGCCTGTGCAAAGCAATGGAAAAAGGACGTATCATCGGTGTGGATATCGAAATCCGTTCGCATAACCGTCAGGCAATCGAAGCCCATGAACTGCACCCATACATTACTCTTATCGAAGGTGATTCAACTGCCGCCACAACCGTTGAACAGGTTCAATCCCTGATTCATCCAGGGGAAACCGTGCTGGTTATTCTGGACTCCTGTCACACCAAGGATCACGTGCTTAAAGAGCTTGAGTGCTATTGCTCCCTGGTCACGAAAGGCTCTTATATCGTGGCAACCGATGGTATTATGCAGGATCTGCATGATCTGAATGGAATCGATCCGGACTGGAAGTGGAATCATCCTGCCGCTGCGGCACGGGAATTTGCAGCCCAACATCCAGAATTTGCACTGGGACAACCACCTCATGTTTTTAATGAAAGCCAGATCACGGATTTTATAACGCATTGGCCTGATGCTTGGCTGAAACGAATTTAAAGGCAGGAGTCGGAATGAGCAAAATTTTCCAGGAAGAGTTCCGTCAGGTAACGGTCGTAATACCGACTTATGACCGTCCTGAATATATCCGGAGAAATCTGGTTTATTTATCCAAAATGTTTCCGCTACCCGATTTAAGGGTCATCATTGTAGACTCCTCCCCTAACAAGGCAGAAGAAGTAGCGGAAATTGTCGCGTCCTATCCAGTTGAATATTTCAAGTTTGATCCGGAGATTCTGTTTGCGGAAAAACTGCTGCGTGGTTTTCAGAAGGTAAAAACACCATGTACAGTTATTCTGGCGGATGATGACCTGCTGATTCCAGAAGGGCTTAGCGCGTCAGTTGCTTTCTTGTTAAAAAATCCTGATTACTCAACTGCCTCGGGCGCTTATGCCAGCATGAGAATCAAGGATGACGGAGAAATACGATTTAAACCAACCTTTACACAAATGCGCTCCCTGGAAGAACAAAGCCCGCTAACGCGCTTGTATCAGTTCTTTAACCATTACGGTCCATTATATTATGCGGTTCACAGGACATCGATTATACGAAATATCTATGAAGAAGCGGTTAATTATTCCCTACAGGCCAACCCCTCACACCGCCAATTACACGAAGAACTGATGATTGACACGCTGAAAGTCATTCACGGAAAGTATAAAAAATTACCCGTCTATTATTACATCCGGGAAGTTGCCCAATCCCTGCCATCCTGTCGTGACGCGCTGCCTCCCGCCCGCTTCCTAACCAGTGAATATTTTTCTTCCGAATACAGTTACTACCGAGATACTCTCAAACGGCATTTGCAGCAAGTCATGCAAATTACGGGGCAAGATCAAGAATTGGAAGAAATTATTGATCTTCTTTATGGCACCTTTATCAACGTGGATATGACGCCAGAACGACGACTCAGTCAGTACCGACAAAATACCTCTTTCCAGATGGACTTTGACAAGGTCAAGGATCGCAGTCTCAATTACTATCTATCAAAATGTAAAACCCGATTCCTCCACTCCATAAAGGTCAATCGGGTTCTACGGGAAATCGAATCAATCGAAAAATTACCAGCGGTTCTATTGCTTCGGGAATATCTTCAAAATAAATCTCAGATTGTCGGCGCTCAGAATTAAAATTTATAGTCGGTAATGAGGCGCGTCTTGGTTTTTTGGGCCATTGCCACCCTGATCGAAATATCCGTGACTGACCGGAATGCGAGCTGCCATGACAAGCTATGGGCCGTCATAGTCCTGCAAGGGCGGCGGGCATTATAGCATTAAACACCAATTTTTGAAAGGGGACCATGGTCTGATTGACCTGAAGGGCTATACAGGTTAATTTTGCTTTTATGTAGTGGTTGTATGGCTAGAGCCACTAAGATGAACCGTGTGCTTGACGCTCCTTTTTCGTTAAGTGATTGCCTTTGTGGCAAGTTTAGTGGATGGGTGGTATTTGGAACGTGGTGTTTGGAACCATTTTGAAATCATGAAAAAGCAATTGGTATTTTTGCACCCGCAGTATCCGGCTCATTTCGGCCCCATTTCGCAGTTTCTGCTGAAAGAGTACGATGTCGATATTGCTTTTTTAAGCCAGGCTGCAACCCGATTGCCCAGTGCGGGTATAAGGCATCACTTTTATAAAGTGCTGCAAACCCCTCTCGGCGAAAATCCCTTGTGTGTTTTTGCAGAAGAATCCGCATTGATGCAGGGCGTGGCTCAGGCGTTGGAAACACTGAAACTGACGCCGGATGCCTTTATCGGAAATGCCGCACTCACCCGGCTGAGTTTGCTGCATCAGGCCTATCCGGATGTTGCGAGAATCGGTTTTTTCGAAGGGTTTTATGACGGATGGAGAAATCATCCGGTGCAGCCCAATCGTCCAAGGGTGTCTTTGAGAAACTCGCCCCAACTGGCCGAGCTGGCGGTTTGCACCCGGGCCTATTCATCCACGGTGTTTCAAAAGTCCACATATCCGCCAACCTGCCAGGATAAGCTTTCTGTTTTGTTTGAGGGGGTTGATACCGGGTTTTATTGTCCAGACAGTCTCCCTAAGCAGACGGAGCTTCCCATCACCTGGCCACCCGGTGCGAAAGTGATTACCTATGTTTCTCGAGGGCTGGATGCCCTGCATGGTTTCGATATTTTTATGGAAGTCGCGCACCAGCTTTCTCAAAAACGGGAAGATGTTCATTTTGTGATTGTCGGAAACCCGAAGACGGGCAACGCGCCTGAGATAGCCGGGCTTTGGGGAGAAACGTTCAAGGGTTTCGTCTTGAAAAAGCAGCCGTTTGCTCTGGAGCGTTTTCATTTTCTCACCGGAATTTCGGAAGCGGCCCTGGTGGATCTGTATCGTCTTAGCGATTGTCATTTTTATTGGACAGCGCCTTTTACAGTGTCCAAAAGTCTGTTTCAGGCAATGGCCACAGGCTGTCTGGTCGTGAGTTCGGATACGGCCCCGGTGCGTGATGTGATTGATGATAATTTGAACGGCTTGCTGGTTTCATCGCATGATACGGATGCGATGGTGGATTTGATACTGGATGCGCTGGAGAAGCCGAAACACTATAAACATTTGCGGGAGGCGGCTTGGCAGAAAATGGTGAAGCAGTTTAGCCTTGAAGTGTGCCTGCCCCAATTGGCCGACTTTTATTTGAATTACCGCGTGGAAAGCCCTGCCAGTTGCAATTGGATGGTGACTTCCGTGTAGGGTAGTCTTGTTTAGGATCAACCGGTATTCAAGCTCGAACCCTTGTCAGATCTGTCATTCCCGCTTTCGCGGGAATCCATCCACAGGAACTGAGAACAAGGCTGTTATTCGGTTTTTGCTTTTGAATGTCGGATAGCCCTGGTTTTTGAGCTGAATTGAGAAGGATTCTTTTTAATACGAAAGAGCTTGTTTGAGCGGATCTCCATTTTGAGGCTCGTTGCGTTTCCTGATGTCTACAAACAGAGCAGAATTCACCAGGCGGAAAATTGCCAGGTTAATTTTTTAAGCTTTGACTAGAATATTGATATAGGACTTTGGTACTATATTTGCAAATTAAAATCTTAACCATGATTGGAATGCCGTATGAACGATTCTGAGCCTGAAACCATTACGGAAACCTTAACCCGGAACCTGATTTACAAAATACTCAAAGGGGTCGCTTATAGCCTTCAGGATGCGGCTTGCCTGGAAAAGCTCACGCTTCCGGAATTGGAGATGATTTCAGAGCTGGCGCAAGAATTGAATCAGCAACTGATGAAAGACCGTGTCAGTCTCTCGGCGGAGTAAAGGGCTTTCGCTTGCTGGACGGGGTATTGGGGCTAAAATAATCCAAGTCAATAACACGTTGGCTCTATTTGGGTTTGCCAATGGTTGTGTTACTCTGGCAAAATATTTTTGTATTTGAACGGGTTGCCCATAAGAAAGGCGACCGTGAGAGGAGAGGGCTATGAGCACAGCGACGCTTGAAATGGAGAAATCGGCG
>CAZXUP010000131.1:0-3092 GCA_964643815.1 uncultured Vampirovibrionales bacterium | reverse complement strand
CATTTATGCAGATAATGACCGGTCATTGGGTTGCCCAGACTCTGTACACAGCGGCCAAATTAGGCATTGCGGATTGCCTGGCCAATTCTGCGGAAGGCAAAACATTGTCGGTTGACGCCATTGCGGAAACGTTAAATGTTCGTCCCGATTATCTGTATCGGCTCCTGCGGGCGCTTGCCAGCATCAATATTTTCGAGGAAAAGGACAACCAGTGCTTTGCCCTCACCCCGTCCGCCGAGTTATTGCTTTCCAATCACCCCAACTCGTTAAGGCCTGTGGTCCTGATGCTGGGGGAGGAAAACTACAAGGCATGGGGTTGCCTGTTCCAGTCCATGCAGGCAGAGGAGACGCCCTTCGAATTGGCATTCGGCAAACTGCCTTACGCCTATTTTCAATCCAATCCCGAGGCGAGCAAGACGTTTAATGACGCCATGGCCGCCTTGGCCCGCCAGGACCAGGTGCTTGTGACCGAGGTCTATGATTTCGGCCAGTTCAAAACCGTTGTGGATGTGGGCGGCGGAAACGGCATGTTGTTGGCCAGTATTCTGCGCCGCTACCCGGCTGTTTCGGGCATTTTGTTCGAATTGCCGCAGGTGGTCGATGAAGGTCAAGCCCTCTTAAAGCAACAAAATCTGGCGGATCGCTGTCAGGTGGTTGGCGGTGACTTTTTCCAGTCCGTGGTTGAAGGGGGAGACGCGTACCTGATTTCCCATGTCATTCGTGCGTTCAGTGATGATCTCATCCGGCAGATTTTGAGTAACATTCACCGCGCCATGCCGGCCCATGGAAAGCTGCTGATTGTCGAGAGCATTCTGGAGCCTGGCAACGACCCCAGCACCGCCAAAAACAAGTTTATGGACCTCAATATGCTGGTGCTGACCCAGGGCGGTCGTGAACATACCCAGGCAGAGTTCGAGCAATTGTTGACGCAAAGCGGCTTTGAACTGAACAAGCTCTACCCCACCGCCAGCGGCACCATTGTTATTGAGGCATTGAAACGCTAGAGGCGCCTGCAGCCACTCCGGGGGCAGAATGAATCAAAACGATTTCGCCCCCTGTCGCCTCTTCTGAAGGCGGTGGAAATGGGTCTTTGAAGGTAAACGCTTCGCTGGATGGGCCGTGCTGTTTCAAATGGGCAATGCGGGCTTTGGCCTCCATCAGGGATGGAATCGTTCCCGCCTCTGTCCACCAGAGCACGTAGTTGGGTCCGTCCATATCCCCAAACCATTGTTTCCTGGATTTCATCATCTGGGCATGATCGGGGTTTTTATAGGTAAAGTGGTGCAACGCCTCAAGGCTGTCCCAAATCGAGAAATTGAACAGCAGTCCCGGTTCTCCATACCAGGCCAGATGCTCCGGGTTGTAGATGTCCACCTGCAATTGCCAGACAAAGCCCGGACTTTGGGAAGCAATGGTGTTGATTTCCACCAGCCGGGACACAAACCCTTCCATCAGCGGATCAAACAGCGGGGCTTTGGCCGGACCAATATTCAGATGGCAGACATGGTATTGCAATGACATCACCCTTCACCCCATTCAAATTATTGTTTTAATATTAAACGGATGAGCTGTTTTGAAGAATAGGACTTTCGTCCTATTAGGGAAGATTAAGATCATAAAAATGATTGATAAAGCGGGAGGCTAAGCCGTCTCGGAAACGGATACTTTCATGAGCAAAATGATTTGGGCGCGATTGGTCAGGCCAAGCTTTGCAAAGATATTGGTGAGGTGGCTCTTGACGGTAGTCTCCGAAATACAAAGCTTTTTAGCGATTACGCCATTGGGAAGCCCTTGACCGACCAGGGCTATGACTTCATTTTCCCGATCCGTGAGGTCTTTCAGGGGTTTATCCTGAGAGGAAGACGGATTTTTGCCTTTGCGCCTGCCCAACGCGTAAATATGGGCCAGCAGGCGATGCGGAGAAATGGGTTTGATCAGATATTCGTCGGCGCCCGCATGCAGCCCTTTGACAATAGATTCTTCCATATTGTTGGCGGTCAGCATAATCACATGAACGCTCTCAAACATCTTTTGCGCCTTGATAATTTCCAGGGTTCTCCAGCCATCCATTCTTGGCATGCGCACATCCAGTAAAATCAAATCATAGGGAGGGTTTTGCCCCAGCATCTCAAGGCCCTCCATACCGTCCAAGGCGACATCCACCCTGTACCCGCCCAGGGTCAGGATATCTTTCAGCAGTATCGGTTCGTCATCTATGAGCAGTATACGCATGGTGTTTCGTCTTAATCCCAATTCTGACAGGCATGTTCTGGCAGATCAACAGGATTGACGGTCATGTTTCAGGCAATCTGTTTCTGTAACGTGTTTTAGATATAGAAAAACCACCAGTCAATGAATGTCACTGAATATTGATTCATTGCTTGCACTCTGACCCCCCATGAATATATAACCCTTTAACAGCTCTCGCGGACCAACGCATCCTTGTCACAAAACAACCCCTTAAGTATGTTTATTGTATGAATGTTGTATATCTTTCTCGGCTGGACGACACGTCCTGGTGCCAGGATCTCCTGAAAGATCTGGGCCCGGAGGCGAATTTTCCGAATGTTGATTTGCTGAAAGCGGACTCGCTGGAGCAGTTTTTGGTGCTTTTCAATGCGCATCAGGCGATGAAGCTGCTCGTCCTGGATTGTGACGGCTGGGATATCGCTGGCTTGGATGCGGATATCAGGCTGCTGAAACGGCAGACGAACCTGCCGGTGGTCGTTGTCTCCCAGGCCTGGGATGATTCCGTGATTACGGAGAGTCTGTTTGCAGGGGCGGATAATTTTGTGCACAAGGGCAACCCCGAGCGATTCAAACGCATTTGCCGGGAGTTGCTGAGCAAGACGCTTCCCTTGTATGACAGCAAAAGCATTTTAAACGCCCTGATTCAGGAAGTGACCGATGTTGTCTGGGTCAAAGACCTTCAAGGGCGCTATCTGCTGATCAATTCGGCGGGCGCCAGGATATTCGGTAAGCAGATTGACGATATTCTCGGTAAGACCGATGAGGATTTGTTTATTTATGAAACCTGCCAGAAAATCCGGGCGACCGATCTGGAGGTGATTCAAACCGGGAAGACCAGTTCG
>CAZXUP010000130.1:6501-7959 GCA_964643815.1 uncultured Vampirovibrionales bacterium | reverse complement strand
CATTAATTGTGATGATGGAAGTCGTCACAATTAATGGCACGTTCGCCTTGAAGCTGATGAACTCGTGGATATCGACTTCATTTAATAGCCAGAAAACTTGTCCCACCGTGGCAAGCACCAATACGAAATAGGCCGGAAATAACACATACACGTAAGGCGAGGAGAATGCGACGCGTCCACACCGCTGCAACACGATGGGATTGGGAAGATCCGGCTCGGTGGCCGCCACCACATCGCCAAATAGAGAGGTCAAGGCTGTCCAGACGCTATTGAGGAAGGTAAACAGCGTAAACAGGCCCAGCATCATGATCAAAAACAGCTCAATCGTCAATTGAATCGATAAGCCGATGAACGACAGATCGCTGAACGTGTTGAACAGGTACAGTTCGATAATGCCGACCAGAAACGTGACGCCGCTCATTACCACGGGGGGCAGCACAACCATGGCGATTTGATACAGCTTCCACTGGATCAGGGCCATCATGCCCCGGTTGCTATCCGCCTGGTAATCGCAATGCAGCGTGTGAGGGCGCGGAAAAGCTCTGGCCCAGGTGGCGTAATAGATGGTTTTGATGCGTAGCAACAGTTGAAAGCCGCCCAGAAAGGCCAACACCAGAAACGTAAACAGTTTGACGAAAAAATACGATGGCAGATCGCCAAAAGAAGCCTCGCCGGTGGCCAGCATCATGCGCGATTTGGCCCATTCCAGCAACGGGATAAACAGGCTTTCACCGGTCAACAGGACAATCGGCGCAACCACCAATAGCAATAGAAGCAATGGTAAGACTGCTGGCGGCAGAATCATGTCCAACACCGTCATGTTGGAAGGCAAGGTGGGTGAAACTTCGGCTGTGCCGCGGCTTCTCATTGGCTCATCAGGCGGTTACTTGCGACGACGATTTTTTACCGCTGGGTTTTTCCGACACTTTTTCAAAGATAATCTCGGTGTCTTTCAGGACCGCCGTGATTTGATCGCCTTCTTTAAAGCGACCCAGCAGAATTTGTTCGCTCAGCTCGTCTTCGATTTTCTTCTGGATAACCCGGCGCAGCGGGCGGGCGCCATAAGACGGGCTGTAACCTTCTTTCGATAGCGCATCCTTGACATCGTCGGGGATAGTCAGCGTCATGCTTTGTGCGCCCAGACGCGTTACCAGGTCTTTCAGCATGATGTCGAAAATCTCGCGAATCTCTTCTTTCGTGAGCTGGTGGAAGATGATGATGTCATCGAGACGGTTCAGAAACTCGGGACGGAACATTTTTTTCATTTCGTCCATCACGGTTTCTTTCATTTTTTCGTAGCGCGCTTTTTCATCATCATCGCTCACCGAGAACCCGAACGGAGACGGGTTTTCGATACCCCGTGCGCCGACGTTGGAGGTCATGATAATGATTGTGTTCTTGAAGTCCACGTTGCGCCCTTTGGAATCGGTCAAACGCCCATCATCCAAAATCTGCAGC
>CAZXUP010000130.1:0-6491 GCA_964643815.1 uncultured Vampirovibrionales bacterium | reverse complement strand
TTTCGATTTCATCAAACAGCACAACGCTATAGGGTTTGCGGCGTACCATTTCGGTTAGCTGTCCGCCTTCGTTGTATCCCACGTATCCGGGCGGAGAACCGATCAATTTGCTGACCGTGTGGCGTTCCATAAATTCGGACATATCCACGCGGATGATGTTTTCCTGCGAGCCAAAGAAGTAATCGGCCAGGGCTTTCGCCAATTCGGTTTTACCCACCCCGGTCGGACCGGAGAAGATAAAGGAGCCGATGGGACGGCTGGGATTTTTCAGGCCCACGCGTGCGCGGCGGATGGCTTTGGAGATCGCCGTCACGGCGTCATGCTGACCGATGACGCGCTCATGCAGCGTTTCTTCCATCTTCAGCAGTTTTTCGGATTCGCTTTCGGTCAGCTTGGAGACCGGCACGCCGGTCCAGCTGGCGACAATCTGCGCGATATGCTCGGATGTCACCGTAATCTTTTTGTCTTCCTGCGTTTTCTTCCAGTCTTCGGCCATCTCGCGAATTTTTTCGCGCAGCTCGGCTTCTTTATCACGCAAGTCGCTGGCCGTTTCAAATTCCTGGTTACGAATGGCCTGCTCTTTCTCGCGGATGATGCCTTTCAGGTCTTTTTCCAAGGCTTTGCCTTCCGGCGGCAAGGCGCTGGAGGACAACCGCACCCGCGAGCTGGCTTCATCAATCAGGTCGATGGCCTTATCCGGCAGGAAGCGATCGGGAATGTAGCGGCTCGACAACTTGGCCGCCGCTTCCAGCGCGTCATCACTGATGACCAGCTTGTGGTGCGCTTCGTATTTCTCGCGCAACCCGCGCATGATTTCGATGGTTTCATCCACCGACGGCTCTTCGACCATGACCGGCTGGAAACGGCGCTCTAAAGCGGCGTCTTTTTCAATATGCTTGCGGTATTCGCTGATGGTGGTGGCGCCAATGCACTGCAGTTCACCGCGCGACAAGGCCGGTTTCAGGATGTTCGCGGCATCAATCGCGCCTTCGGCGGCGCCCGCGCCAATCAGCGTGTGCAACTCGTCGATGACCAGAATAATGTTTCCGGCCTGGCGAATTTCATCCATAACTTTTTTCAGACGTTCCTCAAATTCACCACGATATTTGGTGCCGGCAACCAGCAAACCAATATCGAGCTGAACAATTTTCTTCTCGTTCAAAATTTCCGGCACGTCGCCATTGACGATGCGCTGGGCCAGTCCTTCGGCGATGGCGGTTTTGCCGACGCCCGGCTCACCGATGAGCACCGGGTTGTTTTTGGTGCGGCGACCCAAGATCTGGATCACGCGTTCAATTTCTTTTTCACGGCCAACCACCGGGTCCAAACGCTGCTCTTGCGCGGATTGGGTCAGGTTGGTGGAGAACTCATCCAGTGTGGGTGTTTTGCTACGGCCTGGTGCGGCTGTTGTTGCGGTGCCCCGGGTTTCACCCAGCATCCGAATCACGTTGCTGCGAACCTTGGTGAGATCAACGCCCAGGTTTTCCAGCACCCGGGCGGCGACGCCCTCGCCTTCCCGAATCAGGCCCAACAACAAGTGTTCGGTGCCAATATAGTTGTGGCCCAATTGACGGGCTTCATCCCAGGAGAGTTCCAGGACACGCTTGGCGCGCGGTGTAAACGGAATTTCAACGGCGACAAAGCCGGAGCCGCGTCCGATAATTTTTTCAACCTCGGCGCGGGCTTCTTTGAGATTAACGCCCATGCCTTTCAGGGTTTTGGCGGCAATCCCGGTGCCTTCCCCAATCAGGCCCAGCAGGATCTGTTCGGTGCCTACGAAGTTATGCCCCAGTCGACGGGCTTCTTCCTGGGCCAGCATAATAACTTTGATAGCTTTTTCTGTAAAACGTTCAAACATAGGCGCCTCTAGTCAAACCGATTTCATGTCCGAGAATTATTTTATATTTAGGGCAAGGGAAACAATAGTGCCACAGTCTATAACCGGAGGATCACTGATTGTAGACAACACGCCCTCATGCCACACTCTCCAAGTGTACCTTATTGGGCAAGTGTGTACAAGTTAGCAATAGCCGATGATGCGGATTTTAATGTTTTTTTCAGGTTTTTGGAGGTGAGTATTTGATGGCCCATTGTCCAAACTGTTCGGGTGAATTACCGGAAGACGCACGATTTTGCCCTCAGTGTGGGATCTATTTGGAACAACGTCCTGCAATCGCAGAGAGTCCACCAAACGGAGGAGCTTCAGGTTGGAGGACGTTTGCCCTAACGTTGGGGCTTAGCCTGCTGGTTTCTTTTTTGCTGAGCGCGGTTTTTCAACTGCCCATCTTTTTTCTGGGAGCGATTCTGCCGTTTTTCTGGTTGGGCCGGAGGCGTTTCAGATGATGAAGGCAGAAGCCGGGCAATTTCGTCGGCCTGAAGATGTCGTATTTCTCCGGCGGCGAGTGGGCCAAGCTGAATCGGTCCGAAGGACAGCCGTTTGAGTTGTTTCACCCGGTAGCCTAATGCGGCAAACGAGCGGCGAATCTGCCGGTTGTAACCTGTTACAAGTGTCACTTGATAACCGTTGGATTGCTTGGCGGAAGGCTGCCGGATGGCGGTCATTTTGGCCAGCTTGTTTTCAGGTTCCAAGCGGATACCTGTCAGTAACTTTTGGCGATCGGTTGTTGTGAGGGTTTTGTCCAAAAAAACCTCGTACATTTTAGCCAGGTGAAAACGGGGGTGGGTGATTTGAAACAGGAAGTCGCCGTCGTTGGAAAGAATCAGCAAACCGCTGCTATCCTGATCCAGTCGTCCGGCGGGATCGACCGATTGATATTCTTGGGGAAGCAGTTTATAGAAGGTTTTCTGCGTGCGCCCGCCCCGGCGACTGGTGACGACGCCAACCGGTTTATGGAACAGAAGATAGAGCTTCTCTGTCTGGGGCAGAGGGTGGCCGTGGATGGTAATGGTGTCCCGGCTCACATCCACTTTCATGCCCAGTGTGGTTACTGCTTGGCCGTTGACGGACACATGGCCTTCCGTAATCAATGCGTCTGCTTTGCGCCGGGCGCAGTAGCCACTATCGGCAATGGCCTTGTTGAGCCGGATTAATGGGTTTGCCGGATTGGCTTCGGTTTTTTGTTTTTGGGTTGTATCCGGTTTCTTGTCCGGCTTATCTGGGGGTGTCGGCATGATCTTTGCCTCGCGCAAACAACCCTAATTGCTGTGCTTCTTCGTGAACGATCCGGCAGCCAAGCTCGTGCGCCAGCGACAGGGCGGCCTCATAGTCCTGCTGCGTGTAGAGCATCCATTCGCCGCGAATGTCATCTTGCACCCGAATTTCCACATGATCGGCAAAAATATGGAAGGCGCGTTGCGTGGTTGTTTGTTGCACGCGTTCCAGGCCGCGTTGTAAAGCGGCCTCTGGCTGCATATCCAGGGTTTTCATGGCAATCAGGGTCTGAATCAGAACATCTTCCAGCTGGGACTGGGTGGAAACAATGTGCTCGTTGTCAAAGGCTTCCAGGCAAAGGCGGGTCGTTTCCAGCAGGCGCGCCAATGCTTCCCGGGAGGTTGCCGGGGACGGATGCTGGTGCAGCCAGGCCAATTGTTGAGCCTGATTCAAGTTCAAATTCAAAAGGGTTTGCACGGGACACAGATGCTCAATCGTCCCTTCATTTTGACACAAAAGATCGCTGAAATTAGGTTACAATAGTTGTGGTTTAAGAGTTACGGTTTGCGTTCTGCCGAGATAGTTTGTATAATCAGCCAAACACGTCTTTAGTGATGTGAAGTTGGGGGCTATTGATTTAATGAGGGTGATGCACAGGCCTGTGCCTGCGCCTAATGTCGAGCCGCGCGTTTTGGCTCGACGGGTGAACGAGAGTCCATGGGGGCGCATTCAGCCGACTGCCGACAGGCTGGAGTTGACGCGGCTTCGTTTTGGCGCGTATTACCCAACCTATGGCGCGATGCCGCTGAAGAACGGCACGATGTTTGTCTACCCCGGCGAAAAAGAAGGGGATATCGACATTGAAACCATGCACGTTGTCGAGGTTCAGACAACAACGTCTTCGGATCGCCGCCAGGTTTTGGCCGAGTTGGAGCCGTTTATTCGGGAAGAGGGTTACTTATGGTGGCTGAGCCAGCAGGGCATCAAGCGTAAAACGGCTTTAGCGTTGACCCCGGAAGAATTTCGACGTGGTCTGGATCAGTTCTGGACGATCGAATTGCCTCAACAAACGGCCAAGGGCCGACCGGAACCGGCGATGCTTCAACGTTTCAAGGCGGGGCAAATGGCCGAACGTGATCACGTGTTGGGTTGGGTGGTGGATCAATGGGCGCGCGCCTTGCAGGCTCAAATACTGGATACGAGCCGGGAAGTGCCCTACCTGCCATTTGCGCCTCGGGAAAAACAACTGCAAGTGAGCCCGTCCTCCAATGGCAAGTCGCATTTATTGCAGGAGCTGACGCCCAAGGAGCTTGCCCAGTTGCGCCAGCGTTGGAGCGGCAATGCGGAAGCGCGCGCCAAGCTGGCCAAAGCGCAGCCGGGCGATTTTTTCGGTTTTGTAGAATCCGCGTCATCGCCGGGCAGTTCGGATCTTCGGTATCTGGTCGAGATCAAGAAAAAAGGCTATGAGTCCCGTCTGGTTCCGGACCCCTGGTCGACGTACCAGCCGCGTGATGTCCATGGACCATCGGAAGTGCGTGATCTTAATTTCAACTGGAGCGCCGAGGCAAACGCGTTTTGGAACGAACCCAAGCATGTGGGGCGGCTGGCGTTGCAGCAGGTGCATATCGGCACGTTTACGAAAGAGGGCACCTACAAGGCGGCATTGGCCAAGCTGAAGGCACAGAAGGAAGCAGCAAGCCGGAACGGTGAACGGTTTGCCTTTACAGGAATCCAGCTCAAGCCGCTCAGCGAGTTTGCGGGACATTGGAACTGGGGCTATGACGGCACCTATTATTTTGCGCCGGAAAATGCGTATGGCCCGCCCGAAGATTTGCAGGCGCTGGTGAACTGGTGTCAGGAGAACCGGTTGGCGGTGGTGTTTGATCTGGTGTTAAATCATTTCGGCCCGGAAGGAAATTACCTGGGGGAGTACGGCGGACGGTTGTTTGATGCCGCAGGACAGATGGGGTCGTTGGGTGGGAACTACCGCTGGGATAATCCGTTGGCCCTGGAACAGGCCAAACAGGTGGTGCGGTTTTGGGTGGAAAACTTTCATGCCGATGGCATCCGGTTTGATTTAAGCCAGGAAATTCCGGATTACTCCATGCAGGAGATTTGCAAGGACGCTCACAAAACCAAATCCAATATTGGCCTGATTTATGAGGATTACCGACCGGATGATCGCGTGACCCTGCCACCCAACATCGGCATCGGTGGCAATCTGCAATACAATGGGTGGGGCTGGCATGCCTGGAAAGACTTTGTTGAGGATCAGGCCCGGCGCGGTGTGGCGGATCTCGGTGCTTTTTACCGTGCCCAGTTTGACGGTTTGAAAGGCGCCGGTCTGCGTCCTTTGGAATCGGGCCTTAACTACCTGATCAATCACGACATTTTGGGGAATGACTGGCGAGAACGCTTAGTGACGCGGATGAAGAGCTTGACGCCGGATGTCGCTCCTCCCGGTCGCGCAGCAGACTTGGCGCGAATGGGGGCCGTGTTGCATCAGCTGATGCCGGGCAGTACGCTGTCGTTTCAGGGTGAGGATGAAGGTCAGGAAACGGAACTGAATTTCTTCACCTCGTTCTTTCAACTGGATGCCAACCTGGGTGTGTTTCTGGGGCGCGGGGCCGAGGCCAAGCCCGAGTTTGAGCCGGGACGACCGGGCAGCATCGGGCCGGATGCCTTCCTGCGCTCCAAGTCGAATTCGGTGCTGAGTGGGCAGGAGATAAAGTACCGGCGCTTGTTCCACGAGGCGCTGGCGCTTCGAAACAGACTGCCTGCGCTGTGGCAAGGGGGCCGCGAGGGGTTGTCCTTTGACAATTTTTATCCCGATACGGCGATGGGTAAAAAACTGTTAAAACAGCATCGCGAGAACAATATTCTGCTCTTTTCGCGTCAGGGCCGAAAGATGCCCGTTGAAGCTGCTACGAGTGCTTACAATCAAGCGTTGTTCACGCCCGGCAACGACGTGATGGTTGTGGCCAATTTTTCCGATACCGATCAGCCAAACCTTGAAATCCCGTTTCCCGGCGGTAGTGTTGGCTGGAGAGAGGTATTGAATACGGATAATCCGGCCTTGGGTGGGCAGGACAAGATCCACAGCAAACAGCCCGGTATTCGGGAGGACCATTTTTGGGGCGTCTCCCGTTCCATGATTAATCTGCCGGCCCGCACCCTGGTGGTTTTTGCCAAGGGTGATCCGGGTGTGACCAATCTGGCGGGGCCAACACTGACGACCGAAGATGCGGACGGCAAGCTGAATCGTGTACCGGAGCAGTCCGAAGAGGCTAAGCGGATGCTGCGCAACCAGTTTGTACTGGTTTAAATCTTGCCGGTTTCTGTCGGATCTTGATGCAGCCGTTGCAGCGCTTTTTCCATG
>CAZXUP010000129.1:0-7981 GCA_964643815.1 uncultured Vampirovibrionales bacterium | reverse complement strand
GCTTCTCTCGGTAAAAAAGCTCTCTGGCAGGCTCGATGTATGACAGGTAAGCCATGCGCTCCAATCTATGGGTCTTTCTGGGAAGGCTTTAGCAGGCTGACTGCCTCAATTGCCTGATCCAGAGAGCTGGCTTGCGCCTGCTCGGTGGCCTGGCGGTTGGCCTTTTTGATTTCCTCGTAAATCTCTTCGCGGTAGATGGCAATGTGCTTGGGCGCTTCAATCCCTATTTTGACGGCGTCCCCCTTGGTTTCCAGCACCGTAATTTCAATCTCATTGGCAATAATCAGCTTTTGGCCAGTCTTGCGGGTGAGTACCAGCATGGATGGCTACTCCTTATCCGCGGATGCTGCGGCTGAAGAGCCTGTTGCTTGCTGCTGCAGCACGTCATCCGAAATGAGCCGGGTTTTGGTGGTATAGCTGCCGTCGCTGAGAACCACCTGCATGGCTTTGCAGGACGCCTGATTGATAATGATGGGGCCGAGCAGGTTGGCGGTCATCTTGCCCGGATCGCCTTGTGGGATGTTGACGATGGTGAGCACCAGCGCATCGTCCGCGTTTTGCAAGTCGAGTTGCGTGGCGGTTTCATCGGCAATGGTAAATTCGTAATCGATGCCAAAAAACTTGGGATTGGTGACCACAAAGGCCAATTCCGGCTCATCAGCCGATTGCAACCACTTGAAAGGCGAATTTTCGGCATGATCCAGGATGACATACCGGGTTGAGCCTTGAAATCCGAGCACCGGCTCGACAAAATGGATGATTCGTTCGTCATCCACGCTGATCTCACCGAAGCGGGCTGTATTAATGTTTGTTTTTGCCATTTTCGAGTACACCATCCAGACTGTGAACCGAGTTTGAGACCGGGTTTTAGACTAGTTCCGGGAGTATTTGGGATTTTGCCATTCTTTTTGTATAATGGCTTGGAGAATTTGGGGCGGGAATTGTAACGAGACTTAAACCATTCTAAAGAAAAAGTCATAAAGAGACCAGTATTTCTAAACTTTTTCCCGATCAGCTCGATAGTACCCTTGATGATAGTACCGATGCTAGTGCCAAGAGTCGAGCAAAGCGAAAACACTGGGGGGACGCAGGGATAACCATGATTGGAACGATGACGCAAGCGGATTTGGAACGTCTTTTAAAGGAATCGCAGGAGATTGCGCGTGATTGGGATACGTACGTCCAGTTCCGCCGCAACCGGGACGCCATTTTGGAAGAGTTTATGCCGGACGAGACGCTGAATTAGCCGATCTGGCCCTAGTTCGATGCTTGGATAGAGAGTGCGACGCCTGTCCGATTTCGGGTGGGTGTTCGCCTGGCTGGGGCGGAAACAGTCAAGCAGGGTTTGTGTCGAATGCATGGCAAGTTGACGGGAAACGTGCTTTTGTCGAGCATGGAGCAAGTTTATGATGATGTGTTGAAAGGTATCTCTCCATGCAGCCTATGATGTCCGCTCTGCCTGTCAATCCGTTTCCAGGCCAATCAGTGCAACACCCTGTATTGCGCTTTTCCGCTCAAACGCCAGACGAACAGGAACCCTCCCAAGCAAGCCAGAGATCATCGGAAGGAAATAAGCCTGAACGAAATAAGATAGGTAAAAAAGGGCTCGCCGTGGCAGCGGCGCTTTTGTCTCTTGGCGGGTATATCGCGGCTGAAGCCGGCGGGCTTTTCAGAAAGACGCTCGCAATGCGCCCGTTGGGGGTTCCGATCGTGGAAGCCGGGCATGTCTGGCCGGGCTTGCGTTCGCATGCATTTACCGGAAGATTATTTTTCCGTCCCGGAAAGTGTGAAACGATTTCCCAGGGCTTTCTCTCCGATCATCTGGTTAAACAGCCCGCTGAAAAATGCGTGGAGTCCAACATGGTGTTGGTCAGAGACGATTGTTCGCATTTTAGTCTTGTGTTGAGTAAGACGCTGGCGGCGAACAAGGACATCATGAAGAAAATCCAGCAGTCTGCAGAACATGTAGTGCCAGTGACGATTAAAGGTTATCCTCATCTGACTGTGCCGGGCGTCATGGTTGTGACGGACCTGGAATTTGGGGATTCTGGAAAATTACTTGAAGAGTACACCCCCGGACAATTACAAATGGACGGTAAGAACCGGATATTTAAAATCTGACATCCCAAAAAACAGGTGACAGAGTGAAAGGTATTTTTTTTGATGCAGCCTATAACGTCTAATATCCCTATTAAGCGCTTTGTAAAGCGTTTTTCTGGACAGCCTTTTGTCACAAAAAACAGCCAGCCGGTGCCGTTGTTTGCTGCAGACAGCTTTGTAAAGGCTAAAAAACAAAAAACGGTTGTCGTCCCAAAATTGGCGTTGTTGTCCCTGTTGGGCTTGCTCGGCGGATGTTCATCCCCCTTCGTAAGGGAACCAGAGGCAAAACCGCTCGTTTCTCAGAAAACGGATGAAGAGAACTGCCAACGCTGGACAGCGATACTCTCTCCTGCAGATGTGCTGAAACGTCGGGCATTGGCGCCTATTACGCTAAATGGGCGTTTGAGACAAAAGGGACAGCTTCATGAGAGTCGTCTGGTGCTGGAGCCGACGCCCGGCGTCTACGGCCAGCCTTCCAAACAACTCTATTTCCACCCGGAACTCAGCCCCAATTTCAATCAGGCTCAGGAAATCCTAAAGAAAGCGTGTGCCGCGGAAGCGGATGAGACGGCGCTGCTGCCTGTGGAAGTCACGGGCTATCCGTCCGAAGGCCAAAAGCTGATTGTGACGGATGTGACGTTTCTGCCTACCGAAAAGCGGCCAGAGGACAAAAATCTTGAAACGCCAAAATCGAAACCGCCCAAAAAGCTTGAAGAGCCTGAAAGACCACCGACAAGAAAAATTCCCAGAAAGTGGAAATCGGCCTACTATAAGGTTGCCGACTTCTGAGAATGTGACGCCTTGGCAGGGGCTGGGGGTTGCTCGTTTTACGGAGGAGCTTCGCTATGGTAGAGTTTGAGTGGGCTTAATCAGCCACAAACTAGTGAAGTAGTACGGACGTGAAGCTCAATATGACATGAGGCTCTACCTGGAAGGCCCGCTGGGTTCGGGAAAAACAACGCGCCTGCTGGCGGAAACGGCAAACCTGCTGGAGACGGCTCCGGCGTCCTCCTTGCTGGTGTTGTGCAGCAACCATGCCCGCCAGCAGCAATTTATAGCGGGCTTGCTGCAAGCAATCAGCCGTCCGCTGGCGCAGTTGCCGGTGTATACCTATGCGGGCTTTGTGCGCAACACGCTGTTTGATTACTGGCCACTGGTGGAAGCCGAAATTGCGGGGACGCTTAAAAAGGGCAAAATTCGCATCCGGCCCGAACTTTCCGGAATGGAAGACAGCGAGCTGATTTTAAAATGGCTGCTGGCACGTCTGCGCAAAGATGCCGCCAGCAAAGGCCAGGAGCCTTTCAAGGATTTTCCGGGGACGGACAAGCACATTCTCAAGCAAATTGTGCGACGTCTGCGGCTGCGCTCCGAAAACCAGTTGACCCGCAAAGACATGCTGGCGCGCTCTGTGTTGCTGGATGAAATGTGCCGGGAAGAAACCGCTTGGCTGGAGCAGCGTTTCGATGTGGAAAGCTACCAGTTGCGGGTGCTTGATCCGAACAAGCAACTGGATATCTTCAGTAGCCTGCTTAAAAAAGACAACGCGCTGTCGCAGAACTTAAAGCGACAAATCAAGCATCTGGTGGTGGATGACGTGGATGAAACCATCGTGGCCGAGCAACGCTTGATCGAGTTTCTGGCGCCCACGCTCGATACGCTGATGTTGACTGCCGATATCGATGGTGGCTCACGGCGAGGCTATCTCAATGCGTATCCATACGACTGGGAGGCGTTGAAGCAATTGCGTCCGGGCAAAACGGAAGTGTTGACGCGCGATGATGCTTCCTATCAAGCGGCGCAGACGTTGCTTTCCAACTGGAAAACGCAGACGGATTTTAATCCGCTGCCCGCAATGGTCCAGATGAATGACGGGTTTATCACTCGCGTGGAAATGCTGGAGCAGGTGGTGGACGATGTGCTGGCGTTGCTGGAAAAAGGCTATGGTGCTGGCGAGCTTTGTATTGTGCTGCCCAAGACCGATTTCCTGAGTTTTTACCAGTTGCAAAACCGCTTGACTCGGCGAGGCATCCCGGTGCAATTGCTTTCTGGCACGCAGCGGCCCAGCGATAACCCCAAGTGTCGCGCGTTTGTGAATCTTATGCACTGGGCCAATTGCGCCCGCTGGCAGTGCGGTTTGTCGGCATGGGATATCAAAACCGTGTTGATGCAGTTGCTGCAATTGCACCAGGTACCGGGCTTTTCGCGAGAAGCGTTGGACGAATTTGCGCGACAATTGCATGAGCGGCTGATGAATCAGGCTGGCATGGAAGCCTTGCTGCCACCGGCGCACGAGTTGCAAAACAATGTGCCGGCAGATGTAGTGAGTCGTTATCAGCAGTTGGCGGATTGGTTGTTGCAGGCGCGAGAACTCGCGTTTGAGCCGCAGTTGTACAGCGCGTTCAAAACACTGCTAGCGCCTTTTTCCAGTGAGCGAGACGGCTACAGCGATTTAAGCCGCATCATCCAAAGTTATGTGCGCCAGCGCGAAATTTTTGATGGCTTTGTTTCGGATGGCGCAGAACCCATGGAAGGCCTGAGCACGGTGGATGATTTCAATCGTTGGTGGCTAGAGCAGGTGAAAAGCGGGACGGTGGCTGATACGCCCGAGCGGCCCGAAGCCATTCGTTCGGACGCATTGGTGATTGGCACGCCACAGAAAGTGATTGATACGGAGCTGCGCCGGAAAATTCAGTGCTGGCTCGATGTGGGGTCGCGTGAGTGGGCGCGCAGCGATAACGCGCCGCTCTATAATGCGTGGGTGCATTCGGCGGTGTGGGATCATTCGACCGCTGCCTTTACCGAGGAGTTCAACGAGTCCGTGATTCGCACGCGGGCCGGGCACATTACGCGAACCTTGATGTTGCTGGCCACCGAGCAAGTGCGCGCCTATGCCAGTGAATTGGATGACTTGGGCTTTGCGCAGGTGGGCTTGTTGAAACCACGGCTGTTGGTTGATACGGAATCGATCCGTGTGAAACTGGAGCGCGCGATCCTGCGTCCTGATCAAATGCCGATTCTGGATTACGAGTCTGGCACGATGGCGATCAGCGCGGTGCCGGGCGCGGGCAAAACATTCGTCAACGTGGAGTTGCTGCTGGAGCTGATTGAGCGCGGCGTTGCGCCGGATCGTATTTTAGTGCTGACCTACATGGATAGCGCCGCCAAAACATTGCTGGCGCGTTTGAAGAAAAAACTGGCGGGTGTTAGCCAGGCGTTGCCTGTGGTGTCCACCATTCACAGTTTGGCGTTTCGCATTTTAACCGAAAATGATCATGCGATTCTGGCTGGATTTCTGCCGGAAGACATGACGATTCTGGATGATTACGGGCAGGCGGAAATTCTGTCGCAAGTGGCGGCTGCTACCCAGCCGGAATCCGCCAAAAGTTTGATGGACTGGCAGCGGGCGATTGGCCGTGGCATCAGCCATGCCAAGATGTTTGGCTTAAGCGCGGAGATGATTGAACGCCAGTTGCAACGGCAACCCAATCATTTTCGGTTGGCCGAATTTTTGCCCGCGTTGCGTTTGTATGAACGCGAATTGCATCGCAGTGGCTGTCTCGATTTTACCGATCTCATCACCAAGGCGGTGGGCATTTTGCAAGGCTATCCGGATATCCGGGCAAAATATCAAAAGCAGTTTGAGTACATCATCGAAGACGAAGCGCAGGATTCCTCGCGGGTATTGCAGGAATTTATCCGGCTGTTGGGTGGCGAAAAACCGAACCTGGTTCGCACGGGTGACACCAACCAATCCATCACCACCACGTTCAGTTCGGCCGAACCTGCCGTGTTTCGGGATTTTATCCACACTGCGGATCAAAAAGTGTCGATGACGCACAGTGGTCGTTGCGCGCCGGAAATTATCGAACTGGCGAATTTTTGGATGGAGGCGGTCCCGAAAATTTCCGGTTTGGAGCAAGCGTTTGAGCCGGTCCATATGTTGCCGGTGCCGGGCAAGAATCCCGGTTTGCTGGCTCAGCCGTCGGCTCAATTGTTTGATTTAAACGGGCAAGAACAAGACTGGCTGGTGGAAAAAATCGGCGCCATCCGAGCCGAGCAACCTGATGCCACGGTTGCAGTGCTGGTGCGCACCAACGCGCAAGTCAATCAAATCACGGCACTGTTGCATCAGGCGAACATCCCGGCGGTGAGCCTCAGTGATCAGATGAACGCGCATCCGGTGTTTGGCGTGATTTTATCGGTTCTGCAATTGTTAGCCGCCCCGGGCGATTTGGCGATACAAAGCCGTTGGTATCAGGCAATGCTGAATGCGCGTCTGTTTGAAGATGATGAGTCGCGACGACTGGCGTTAGAGATTGTGCCGTTGTTTTATCAAAACCCGATGGAATTACATGACGAATTGCTGCGGCAGTGGTATTACGATTTGTTGGATATCGGGCGACAAGCGGCAAGCGGCAATATCAGCGCGTTGATTGCGCGGATTACCGATCTGTTTTTTGTTAGCGTCTCCGATCGCAGCAATGGGTATTTGTGCGCGTTGATGGCGCAGGAAATTTTAAATAACTATCAACACCTCACACATCTGTCGCCGCTGGAAATCGTGATTCACCAGTTTGAAAACTTCCGGCAATCCTGGCGGGGCAAGCGCGGTTTTGGCGAAATTCTGCTGCAACACGCGTCGCAAGTCGTGCAGGTGATGAGCGTCCACAAAGCCAAGGGACAAGAGTTTGACGTGGTGTTTATGCCGTTTTTGCAACGCGATGCGTTTCCGCATGAACTCAATAGCATTCGTTTTGATGAAGCGGATAAATTGCTGCAAGAGCTGGACCGCATTGCCGCGCTGGAAAACGGACAGAGCTTGTCTGAGAGTTACCAGGAGAATAAAAAGCGCGAAAAAATTGAAGAGGAAGCGCGGCTGGTGTATGTCGGCCTGACGCGCGCCAAACGCGCGTTGTATCTCAGCGCGCATCAGCAGACGATGACACGTTACAACAAGCTGCGCACGGTCGAACCATCGCTGGCGTTTATGCTTTTGTCAGAAAGATTGGCACCTGCGATGGTTTCACAAGATGCGGCTATAGCTCGGATTGCAACGGATGAGGAGACTCAGCATGCTGCTGTTTAGCGAAGCTACCGAGTTCCGGCAAATTTCATCCGATGCGCTTAAATCCTGGGCCAAGTGCAAGAAGCGCTTTTATTACAAGTACGTCAAGTTGCTTCAGTGGCCCGAAGATCAATCCAATTTTCGCTTGGGCAAAGACGTGCATAAGCTGTTGGATTATCATGCGAATGGCCTGGATTGCTCGCTGTTGCTATCGCAAGCGCGACCGGATGTACGCATCAGTTTTGAGAAACTCATGAGAGATCCCATTTCACAGTTGCCGGTGTTGGCCAACGAGTGGGCCTTTCATGTGCCGATTGCGCTTTCCAACGGGCAAACCGAATGGCTGACGGGGCGGATTGATCGCATCGCGCGGGATGAGGATCGGGTATTGGTGATCGATTGGAAAACCGGAACCGGTGTGCCGCGACTGCCGGAGTCGGATTGGCAGACGCAGTTGTATCGCTATGCGGTGGTGGAGGTGGCGCAAAGTCCGTCGGCCAGCGATTTGGGTTTGAATATTAACGGTCCGTTGCAACCGGAGCAACTGGTGTTTGTGTATGTGGAAGTGAAAGCGGACACGCACACCCCCGTGCGCTTGGAGAAAGTTTTTTATGATGCCGAAAAACATGAAGCGACTCGGGATCAGATTTGCAATGTCTTGACGCAGATGATGGCGGAAGAAGAATATCCATTGCCCGAAACCTGCCCTGATCGGTTCTGCCAATACCGCACGATCTGTGGGATTGAAACGAATTAAATTTGGCAAGTATCCCTTTGCAGCAAGTATCAGGCATGAACCAGTTTATGCTTATATTG
>CAZXUP010000128.1:0-8024 GCA_964643815.1 uncultured Vampirovibrionales bacterium | reverse complement strand
CACAGTAATGGCTTTGCTCGGTAGAAGGCGGCGGCAGCAAGCCTTCGGCCAGATAGCTGAAATCATGGAACGCAATCTCGCACCCAAACGGACCGGCCACGTTGAGAATCAGGTAATCCACCCTGGCTTCCATCGCGTAACGGCACAAATCCATCAAGGGGAGGGCCACATAATCGGTGGGTTCGGAAGTCCACAGGCTCAGGTTTTCTTCATTGGTAAAAACCGGCACCGCTTTTTCACGCTGGTTATTCTGCAACACCATTAACGGAAAACCCTTATCCCGCTTGGTATTGACTGGAACCGGCAGCAAGAGATGACAGTCCATCAACTGCTGGTAGAAACGGATTTGCAGCGGATATTGTTCGGCCAGGGCAGCCGCTTCAATCTGGCTGACCCAGTCTTCCAAATGCCCATCCGCCAACAAGTTCAAATCAGCCGGAGGAATGCGTTTGCCGGGCTGGTTCGGCTGACGCTCGAAGAAACGATCGAAACTGTGAAACATGCGTTCAAGGGTCCGTTCATGGTTAGAAGGGATGCTTTTACAGCTATCGACCGGCTTTGCAGTTTCTGAAGAAAAGTTTTTATACGGGGCCGCCCTCCCCGTACCCCTCCCTTAGTTGGGTAATTTCGATTCCAGAATAAATTCCATGATTTCGCGGACGGCGCCCTCACCACCGCGATATTGGGACACCCAATGCACCTTCTTTTTCACATCTTTTGCGGCATCCGCCGGGCAGGCCGAAAAACCGACCCACTCCAGACAGGGCATATCCGGCAGATCATCGCCAATATACGCCACCTGCGCGGCAGTCAAGCCCAACTCGCCCGCCAATTTCTCCAACGCGGGCAGCTTGGTTTTGGTTTTTTGCAGCAGAAACTCAATGCCCAACTCTTCGGCCCGGCGCTGCACCATCACGGATTCGCGCGCAGTGATGATGCAAAAACGTGACCCCGCCCGCACACCCAGCGAAATCCCCAAACCGTCTTTGACGTTGAAGCTTTTAATCTCATCGCCCGCCGATGTGTAGGTAATTTTTCCGTCCGTCAGCACGCCATCCACATCCATCACCACCAGTTGGACAGCGGCGGCACGTTTAGAGAGTTCGGAAGTCATCACGATCGTTACTTTCTGCTTTTTCTATCGCTTATCGCTGACAATGGATTCCCGCTTTCGCGAGAATGACACGCCCAGCTCATTCATTCTACTGTACTGCAAGCAATCGACCCAGGCTATTCCCTCACATCAAATTCCATTCAAACATTCATACGGCTCAGGTTTGTGACGCTTTTTTAAGGTAAAATGAAGGCGCTATGACGATCATGAAGAAGAACATTCTGGTGATGATTTTGGCCGGTGGCGAAGGCAAACGCCTGTATCCGCTGACACAGGATCGCGCCAAACCGGCGGTGCCCTTTGGCGGTAAATATCGCATCATCGATTTTGTCTTGAACAACTTCATCAACTCCGAACTCTACAAAATCAAAGTCCTCACGCAGTTCAAATCGGATTCTCTGAACCGTCATATCGCCCGTTGCTGGCCCATGCCGCCGTTCCCGGATCAGTACGTGGAGCTGGTGCCCGCCCAGATGCGCCTGGGGCAGGAATGGTATCGCGGCACGGCAGACGCCATCTACCAGAACCTGAACCTGATTGATGATGAAATGCCAAACCTGGTCTGTGTGTTCGGCGGCGATCACATCTACAAGATGGATGTGAACCAGATGCTGGACTACCATCAAAAGCAATCCGCCGATCTCACCATTGCGGCCATTCCGGTCCCGGTAGAGCAGGCCAGCGAGTTCGGCATTATCGAAGTGGACGACATGTACCGGGTGACGGGCTGGCGGGAAAAACCCAAAAATCCCAGGGAAATGCCGGATCGGCCCGGTTACGCGCTGGCGTCGATGGGCAACTATATTTTTAACCGCGACATATTGGTGGATGAATTGCTGGAAGATGCCGCCAATCCGAACTCTCAACATGATTTTGGCAAGAACGTCATTGCATCGATGATTGAAAAAGGCCGCCGGGTGTTTGTGTATGATTTTGACACCAACATGGTGCCCGGCCAGACTGAAAAAGAGCGCGGCTACTGGCGCGATGTCGGAACCATCGATGCCTACTGGGAAGCCAACATGGATCTGGTCGCCATCGATCCGGTGTTCAACCTGTATCACCGCGAGTGGCCCGTCAAAACACATTCGTACCAGGCCCCGCCCGCCAAATATGTGTTTAACGATGAAGAACGGCGCGGCTTCGCCACCGACTCGATTGTGTCAGACGGCTGCATCATCAGCGGTGGGCGCCTGGTGCGTTGCGTGATTTCGCCCTATTGCCGCGTCAACAGCTTTGCGCTGGTGGAAGACAGCATTTTGATGCACAGCGTCAACGTGGGTCGTCACGCCCAAATCCGACGCGCCATCATCGACAAATACATCGAAATCCCCCCCTACACCCGCATCGGATACGACCGGGCGGAAGACGAAGCGCGCGGCTTTTACGTGTCGGAAGGCGGTATTACGGTGGTGCCCAAAGGCACTATTTTGGCTTCGCCAGAAGAATCGCCTAACGGTGCCGAGTCGGATAAAAAGTCTGCAGCAGCAAGCGGGTCAAGGCGCGCATCGTCTCGTTGATTTGCGCCAACGGCGCGGCGCTGTTCACCACCACATCCGCATGCGCGGCAGTGGGTTGCGTGTATTTGCGATAACCGGTAAGCGCACGCTGGTACATCATCTGTGCGCTATCACCCACCACCTGTCGTTCCGGGGCGCGTTTCCACCAGCGATCGTGCATGGTTTGCGCGTCCACCATAAAAAACAGTTTCAAATCCATCAGTTTTCGCAACGGTTCCGGTACAAAGGCCAAAAAACCTTCAAGCAATACAAAAGGTGCCGGCACAACCACGCGCTGCTCCAGCAAGCGGCTGGCGTCGCCAAAATCATACTGAGGCGCCCGAACCGCTTTTCCGTTGCGAAGCAACATCAATTGCTGACGCAGCAAATCCAATGAAACATGTTTAGGCGTATCGAAATTGGTTGTTTTGAAATACGTCTGCAAGTCCAAACGTTTACGGCGTTTCGATGTATCTTTCGTGTAATCATCCAATTCCAGCGTATCGACCAAGGCTGCATGTTTTCGTTTGCGCCATCCCAACATCTTCCGGGCTATCGGGGGGAAGGCTCGCCGCCATTCTGTTTGAACCGTTGTTTTGCCGGAGGCCGGACTACCGGAAATGCCCACAATAAACGGGACGGTCTCTCCAGCCGTTGCAACTTGCTGCCGTTCCAAAAACGCGCGCGCATTGAGCAGTAAGCGATCCAAACGGACTTCTTTCAACACCGGCGCGGCATGTTTTTTCCGATCCCAGGCAATCAAATCTCGCCAGCCCGTTTCATACTGTTTGAGCTTATCGGCAAGCACATCCCGTTTGCGACCCGAAAATCGTACAGGAACAAACAATACCGGCAACACGCCATTCATGCGCAAAACCCCCTTCGCTTGATCCAAACAGTATTACAGCAAGCTTTCAGGCCTAATGCAAGACATGGTGCAATCTTCAATAAATTTCATATTATTATTGCCACAATAGAAACTTTTCTGTAAGCTAAGCCTGTTGAAATTGGGTTTCAGCTCTTTTCCGAAAATGCGGACAAGAAAGATTTTGTTGTTTCTATCAAGTCAGAAGCAACAACAAGAGAGACAAACAATCGAGGGGATATCGGATGAAGCCAGGCTTCTCTGGGTATAGTGGTTCTTTGCCTGTTTTCGCCGGGCAGCGTCCGCCGCATGTGCCTGCAACCGATCCGGCGTTGAAACAACTGTTTAAAATCATCCCAAAAACGGAGTTGCACACACATCTCTCCGGCTCTGCCCCGATGCCATTGATTCGGGAATTTATGCGCGAGAACGGCCTGGATGAAGTGCAGATTCGCCGGACAAGCCGCTTGAAAAATAAATACCGGGACCTCGACGATTTTTTGGCAACCTATTACCAAGTGCCCGCCCAGGTAAAAACACCGGAGCAGTTTCGCCGTGCCGCCATCGGCGTGATTCAGGAAGCCGCAAAAGAAAACGTGCGTTACCTGGAAATCCGTAGCAGCATTTTGGCCAAAGGCAACGCCACCCCGCCAGAGATTATCAATGCGATTGAAACCGGCATCCGCCAAGGCATTGAGTGGGTAAAACAACATCGCAGTTACGAGATGAACGTCGGTTTTATCGTGCTGGCGCAACGCGCAGGCACTCCCGAACAATCATTGGAGAGCGCCAAACTGGCGGTGGACTTTGCAAAACGCCCCGACTCGCTCATTCGTGGTTTTGATTTGGCAGGCAGCGAAGGACAGCATTCGGTCATCAAACATGCCGAGGCCTTGCGATACGTGAAGGCCCATGGCATGCCGCTGACGGTTCATGCCGGAGAAACGGAAACATCCGAAGGCATCTCCGGCGTCGATTCAATCAAGGCCGCCTTGTCGCTGGGCGCGGATCGCATCGGACACGGCTTGCAAGTCATGAACGATCCCCAATTGCTGGATGAGATGATCAAGAAGCAAGTTCCGTTTGAAGTGTGCCCCTGGAGCAACCTGCACATCAGCGCATTGCCGAATTATAAATCACACCCGTTGCCCGAGATGCTGAAACAAGGTTTAAACGTCAACCTCAGCACCGACAACCGGATGATGTCAAAAATTACGCTGAGCCAGCAGTTGGAACAACTGTACGCGCAAGGTTTATTAACGTGCTGGAATCAGCTCAAACAACTCACCACCAACGGGCTGCGCGGGGCGTTTATTTCACCGTTTGAAGCCATCCCCCTGCATCGCCAAATCAACGCACAATTTGCGCATATCGAGAGAAACTACCGTAACACCATCAACTGGTTTTTCTGCAAGCCCTGCAAACACCCTAAATCACCCCATTTACAAAAACCCCGGATTGCCTAAAAGAAACACTGTCATTTTTAGATAGATAGATAGACGGGGTTTCCCCTGTCATTCCCGCGAAAGCGGGAATCCATTGTCAGAAACAAACACAAGAAATGAATTTACAAGGCCTATAAACTCATTTCTCCGCTAGATGGATTCCCGTTTTCGCGGGAATGACAGGGCTGTCACCCGTTGCTGAATAGAGCGGCTTTAACTGATGAAACCCAGCTTGCGGAGCGTCCACATGACCGGATCGTAATACCGATCCACCACACGCTCTTTCAGCGGAATAATCGCGTTATCCGTAATGTGAATTTCCTCGGGGCAAACCTCGGTGCAGCACTTGGTGATGTTGCACAAACCCACGCCCGATTTCTCTTTGATAAACGGAACGCGATCGGCGACATCCATCGGATGCATTTCCAGACTCGCCAGACGAATCATGAAACGCGGCCCGGCAAAAGCGTCCTTGCGATCATGATTCCGCAGCACGTGGCACACATCCTGGCACAGGAAGCACTCGATGCACTTGCGGAATTCCTGAATGCGATCCACATCGTTTTGATAGTAGCGCCAGTTCGCCACATCGGTGTTGGCAGGCGTAAACGGCTTGATGGTTTTATTGACGTCATAGTTCCACGACACATCCGTCACCAAATCGCGGATGAGCGGAAACGCGGCAATAGGTCGCACTTCGACGGGCTTGCTGAGATCCAGATGATCCAGGCGCGTCTTGCACATCAGCGACGGCTTCCCGTTGACCTCGCCACTGCAAGAACCGCACTTGGCCGCCTTGCAATTCCAGCGCACCGCCAAATCGGGCGACTGGTAGTTCTGGATGTAATGCATCGCATCCAGCACCACCATGCCGGATTCTACGGGGACCTGGTACTCTTTGAGTTCGCCTTTTCCAGACTCAGGGCCACCTTCGCCGCGCCAAACCCTGAACGTGGCGGTCTGTTGTCCGGCTGTTGCGTGCGCCATTATTTCTTTTCCTCCTCAAAGAGCTTCTTCAGTTCCGGAGCCATCTCGGGCAGCGGCGCTGTGCTAATTTCCATTTTACCGTTCGCGCCCTTTTTAATGATCGCGTTTTTCGTCGACCACTCGGCGCTTATCTCCGGGTAATCCAGACGCGTATGCCCGCCACGGCTTTCGGTGCGTTGCAACGCACAACGCGCCACCGCCTTGGCCGCAATGATCATGTGCTTGAGATCGCGCGCCAAATGCCAACCGGGGTTGAACTGGATTGAGCCTTCCACCGCCACTTTTTGGGCGCGTTCTTCAATCTTGTCGAGTTCCGCAATCGCTGTCTCCAAATCGGCTGCCGTACGGACGATACCCACTTTTTCCTGCATCACTTCTTGCAAGTCGCGATGAATTTCGTAAGGGCCTTCGCCTTTGCGCTCAAACGGAGCCAGCAATTCATCGGCTACCGCCTTCACCTGCGCATCATCCGCCACCGGTGTGCTGTCGTAGGCTTTGGCGTACTCAACCGCACCCAACGCAGCCAAACGGCCAAACACCAGCAGGTCACTCAGCGAGTTTCCGCCCAGACGGTTCGCGCCATGCAAACCGCCCGCCACTTCGCCCGCGGCAAACAAGCCCGGTACGTTGGTCATTTGGGTTTCAGCATTAACACGCACACCACCCATCGTATAGTGCATCGTCGGGCCGACTTCCATCGGCATCTTGGTGATGTCCACATCCGCCAGCTCCTTGAACTGGTGGTACATGGAGGGCAATTTCTTTTTGATGCGCTCGGAATCCTGATAGCTGATATCGAGGAACGCCCCACCGTGCGGGCTTCCCCGGCCCGCTTTGACTTCGCTGTAAATCGCCAGCGCCACGTTGTCGCGCGTGGACAGTTCGGGTGGGCGACGCGATTGGGTCGGGTTTCCAGCCACAGTGGCATCGATCCAGTCGTTGGCTTCTGCTTCGGTTTCCGCAAAGGTTTTCTTGGTGCTTTCCGGCAGGTAATCGAACATAAAGCGCTTGCCGTCTTTATTGCGCAAGATGCCGCCTTCACCACGGACGCCTTCCGTCACGAGAATGCCGCGCACACCCGGCGGCCACACCATGCCGGTGGGGTGGAACTGCACAAATTCCATATCGATCATCTCGGCACCGGCATCGTAGGCCAATGCATGACCGTCCGCCGTGTACTCCCAGGAGTTGGAGGTGATTTTCCAGGCTTTGCCGATGCCGCCCGTCGCCAGAATGACAGCCTTGGCGTTGAACACCACAAAGCGGCCACTTTCGCGCCAGTAGCCGAAGGCCCCGTTCACGCGCCCTTCAGCATCTTTCAGCAGTTGGGTGACTGTGCATTCCATATAAACATCAATGCCCGAATGCACGCCCTTATCCTGCAGCGTGCGAATCATCTCCAGGCCGGTGCGGTCGCCCACATGCGCCAAACGCTTGTAGGTGTGGCCACCAAACGCCCGCTGGCTAATCTTGCCGTCTTTCGTGCGATCGAACACCGCGCCCCACAATTCCAGCTCGCGAACACGATCCGGGGCTTGCTTGGCGTGCAGTTCGGCCATGCGCGGATTGTTCAGGAACTTTCCGCCCTTGATTGTATCTTTGAAGTGCGTCTGCCAACCGTCTTGCGGATCGACGTTGCCCAATGCGGCGGCGGCGCCACCTTCGGCCATCACCGTGTGTGCCTTGCCCAGCAGCGATTTACAGACCAGGGCCGTTTTCAACCCTTGGGCAGAAGCCTCGATAGCGGCCCGTAAACCCGCGCCACCCGCGCCAATCACCAAAATATCATGCGTATGCGTTTCGTACGACCCGCTCATATGCGTTCAAACCTTTCAATTGATCATTACAACCAGGGCCACTGTGCCTGGAAAAAGACAGGGTCTGCAAAAGCGCCCTTGGAGAGAAAATACACGTAAGCATCCGCCGCCCACACCGAAAACAGGCTAAGCCATGCAAACAGCATATGGTGCTCGTTCAGGATGCTTTGACGCTGCCAGGCGTGATGCCGGGCCTCGCCGATGGCGCCGCAGGACGAAAAGCAATCGAGCTTTCCACCCAGCAAGTGCCGCCAGGAGTGGCAGCCAAACGTGTACATCGCCAGCAGCACGACGTTG
>CAZXUP010000127.1:5715-8027 GCA_964643815.1 uncultured Vampirovibrionales bacterium | reverse complement strand
TTCCCAGCTTGCTGGAGAGCGCCAGTGCCATGCTGCCGGGGCCGGTGCCGATCTCCAGAATACGGTTGCCGGGTTGTGTCCGCTTCAAAACTTCTTCCACCAGCAATTCGGTTTCGGGCCTTGGAATGAGCACATGCGGATTCACATAGAGCGTTAATCCGTAAAACCAGGCTTCGTGCAATAAATACTGAATGGGAATTCGCTTGCCGACCCGTTGATCCAGAAATGCGTTGACGGCGGCCTGCTGGGCTTCTGACACCGGTTGTTGGCATTGGGTGTGAAGCTCGGACGGTGTGAGGTTGAGAAGCCGCGTTAGAATCAGTTCGCTTTCCGTGGTGGCCTGGGCAGGCGAACCGGTGACCGGTTGCAATTGGTCTTTAATGAATTGATGGAGTGTCGCCAAGGTTGTCAAAGATGAGCTCATCCGTTTGACCTATTTTTGAATGGATACGCGATGGGGATTCAAGAAAGCTATGGAAGTGACGATACCACGATTACGGATACTTTTCCCGGGCTTCGTTCCACGAAACACACGAGAATGACAGCACAGCAACCACAAACGACAATGCCTTGAAACGGCAGCAATGGATGGAGTTTGAGCATTGACTTCTGCGGTACCCGCCGATAATCCGAATCCGAGCGTTAATCAGCCGGGCTTGCCTGCGGCGGTGACGTCCAACGGGCAACCTTTGCCGCCCCAATCGCCGGTCAAAAAACCAGGCCCCAAGCGCATTGGCGATGTCTTGATTGAGGATGGCGTTATTACCAAACAGCAGCTCGAACAGGCGCTTTCGGAAGGCCGGGCGACTGGTGCGCCTTTGGGTGTGGTGTTGATCAAGCTGGAGTATGTGGATGAGGTTCAGCTGGGTAAAGCGCTGGCCAAGCTGCATGGGCTAAAGTACATTGACACCGCAGAGCTGGAATTAAACGGGGATGTCATGCGGCTGGTGCCGGAAGATTTCATCAAGCGCCATATGGTGGTGCCGCTGAATGTGGATAAGGAGCATAAGCGGCTTGAAGTGATTATGGCCCGTCCCGATAATTTGCACGTTCTGGATGAGATTGCGCTGCTGACGGGCTACCGCCCGATTCCCAGGGTGTCCACGCATAAAGAACTGGTGGCGCTTCTGGATAAATATTACGGTACCCGCACCTCTGCGGATGATGTATTGGCCCGGATGGAACAGGATATTGCCGGGCAAGACAATATATTTACGGAAGGCATCACCTCCGAGCTGGAAGCCGAAATGGCGGCGGATGACGCACCGGTGGTGCAGCTGGTCAATTCTATCTTGATTGAGGCCATTGAAACCGATGCCTCCGATGTTCACATCGAACCGCAAAAAGAGCGTTTGTTGGTGCGTTTCAGGATTCATGGCATCTTGCGTGAAATCAAGTCGATTCCCAAGCGCATGGCCGCCGCCGTTGTCTCCCGGATTAAAGTGAGCAGCGGCATGGATATTGCCGAGCGCCGCCGTCCTCAGGATGGCCGCATGAAACTGAAGGTGGGCAGCCAGGAAGTGGACATGCGGGTCAACTCGCTGGCGGTGCAGTTTGGTGAAAAAATTGTTATTCGTTTGCTGCGTCCCAACGCGACATCCGGTGGTCTGGAAAAACTGGGGTTGCCGGAGCATGAGGTGAAGCGCGTCAACAAGATGATCCGCGCGCCGCATGGCATTATCCTGGTCACCGGTCCGACGGGTTCCGGTAAAACAACCACGTTGTATTCCTGCTTGCGTGAAATCAATTCGCCCGAGCGCAATATCACGACCATCGAAGATCCGGTGGAATATCCGTTAACAGGGGTCAACCAAACCCAGGTTTCGCACAAGTCGGGCCTCACCTTTGCGGTGTGTCTGCGGGCCATCCTGCGGCAAGATCCGGATATTGTCATGGTGGGTGAAATCCGTGACCATGAAACACTGGAAGCGGCCATTCATGCCGCTTTAACGGGACACCTTGTTTTTAGTACGCTGCACACCAACAGCACCGCCAAAACGGTGACACGCCTGCTGGAGATGGGTGCGCCGCCTTACCTAGTCAGCACCGCCATTATTGGTATTCTGGCCCAGCGTCTGGTGCGCCGTATTTGTTCCAAGTGCAAGGTGGCTTACACCGCCACACCCGAGGAACTGGTGATTTTGGGTGTCAGGCAAACCGACAAACCGGTGACCCTCTATAAAGGCGAAGGCTGTAATCGTTGCCAGGGAAGCGGTTACGAAGGTCGAATCGGTCTGTATGAAATTATGAACATGACGCGTGAAGTGGGCGAGCTGATTGAAAGTCGTTCATCCACGTACCTCATTCAGGAT
>CAZXUP010000127.1:0-5705 GCA_964643815.1 uncultured Vampirovibrionales bacterium | reverse complement strand
CAAATCCAACCCGGATTTGGAGGGATAGGCCATGGCTGTTTTTACTTACACTGCCATTGATCCAAGCACCAGTAAAACCATTGACGGCAAGATTGAAGCCAGCAACCTGCGCCATGCGAAAGAACTGCTGCGCACGCAGGGACAGATTCCAACCCGGATTGAGCAGGATGAGCAGGGCATGACGGTGGAAGAAATTATCCAGCGCTTGCCGATTATCGGCGAGTTGTTTTCGCCCCGCGTCAGCCTGAAAGATATCAACTTGATGACACAGCAGATGTATACGTTGCTGAATGCCGGTATCCCGCTGATTGAGGGGTTATTTCTGCTGGAGCAGCAAAGTGAGAACAAGGCGTTAAAAGATGTACTGAAAAAAATCCGCGCGGATGTCATTGCCGGGGATTCTTTCAGTGCCGCGCTGGCCAAGTTTCCCAAGCAGTTTTCAAGGTTGTATGTCAACATGATCCGTTCCGGCGAGGTGAGCGGTGAGATGGAGATGGTGTGTTTGCGCTTGGCAACTTTAATCGAAAAAATGATGGCCCTGCAAGGCAAAATTCAGGGCGCCATGGTGTATCCGGCGTTCACGGTGCTGGTAATTGTTGCGGTGATTGTGGTGATTATGGTGGTGGTGGTACCGCAATTTCAAACCATGTTTGGCAACTACGGCGCCGAACTGCCGATGCCGACACAAATTCTGATTGCTTGCAGCGATTTTACGCTGAGCTTCTGGTGGGCCATTATCATTGCATTGGCGACGTTCGTTTTCTGGTTCAACGTGTTTCGGCTGGGTAAGGGTAAGCCGTTAGTCGATCAATGGTTGCTCACCATTCCGCTGATTGGCGATTTGTTTCGAAAAGTGTATGTCAGCCGTTTTGTTCGGACACTGGCGACCGTGGTCGGCTCCGGGGTTTCGTTGACCGAGGGTTTGATGACGGCATCGGCCACCGTTGATAATTACGTGTTGCGGGCTGCGTTTGATAAGGCGAAAGACAGCCTGTTGCAAGGTGGTACCTTGGCGCGGCCTCTCGAGCAAACCGGCGCGTTTCCGATTATGGTGGTCAAGATGATTGCGATTGCCGAGGAAACGGGCCGCATGGAAGAGATGCTCAACAAGTCAGCCGACTTTCTGGATGTGGAAGTGGATCGCTCGGTTGAGACACTGACCACGATGATTGAACCGATCATGATTATCGTGCTGGGCGGTATCCTGCTGGGTGTGGCGCTGGCGCTGTATATTCCGTTGTTCGATATGAGCAATATGGTTTCCGGCAACCATTGATAACTTATAAAATTTGTTTGAGGCTCTCTTGGATTTGAGATCCGGTTAATTGCACGCGGCAGTTGTTGTGGCTGCAAATTTTGGCGTAGCAGGGGCGGCAAGGCAGATCCATAAACACCGGCTGAAACTGCACGTTGGGGTTATGCGGCCCCCATTGGCGCTCGTTGGTGGGACCGAACACACCGACGATTTTGGGTACGCCCGCCGCTGCCCCCATGTGGATGGGGCTGGAGTCTACCGTCAGTAACAATTGAATACGCTGATACAAAGCAAAGGTTTCCCGCAAGGTGGTTTGTCCGGCCAGATTAATCAGCGGGATGCCGCTTTGTTGTTTGAGTTGCTCATACATTGTTTGATCATTTTTCGTCCCGGTGGCCAGAACTTGATAACCCGCATCGATCAAACATTTTAGGCTCTCGGAAAATTTGGCGGTTTCAATTTGTTTGCCATGCGAAGCGCTGGCCGCATGCAAAACGGCCAATGGTTTTTCAGAGGAGATGCCATGCAAGCTCAACAATTGATCGATGTTTTTTTGATCGGCATCGGTTGCCCACAGTTCCAGATAATCATCCTGTGTCGATAACCCGCAGGCCGATAATAAGCTCAAATGGCTCACTGCTTGCGGGGTGTCGGTTTTCAGGCCGGGATACCGGGCCGCAATATCCAAAAACCAACCCCAGCGTTTGTAGCCAAACGGGTAGCGTTGCTTGTCGTAACCCACCACGGTTTGTATGCCAGCCAGCTTGCACAGTGCGGCCATCGTTACCGATTTGCGGAGCAGAAAAACCATGTCATACCGATTTGCTTTTAAGAGGTTCAATCGGGCGGGCGTGGATTTGGGTTCAATCAACACCTGGTTTACATAGGGGCAAGTCTCCATCAGCGACGCTGTGACCGGGCTGGCAAGCAAATCGATTTTTGCGTTTGGAAATGCATGACGCACATTGCGAATGAGCGGCACCGTTAAAATCGTGTCGCCGATATAGCGCAAGGGAATGATTAAAATGCGTTTGGGATTCATTGGGATCTGGATCGTTTGATAAAGCGGAATGCGAGATACAGGATGCCGACGAGCAAGAGCATTCGCAAGAACGGATGAGTGAGGAGTGGCAGCAGCAAAAATTTAAGCACAACATACGTACCCAGCCCCCAAAGCAGAATGTGTTTCAGACGAATGGGTTGCAGGGGCGGTTTACTGCTGGCGTTTGTCTGGCGTGTGCGATAGCGGCGATCATATTCCATCCGGCTATGCGTGGTGCTGAGAATGTTGTAGGCTTCGTTGATTTCCTGCATCTTCTCGTTCATCCGGCCTTTATGGCTGGTGTGGTACAGATCGGGATGATATTTTCGCACCAGCGTGCGGTAGGCGTTATTCATCACCTCCAGGCTGGCGTCGGGGTGAATTTCCAGAATCTTGTAATAATCTTTCATACGACTATTAAAGACGGAAATCGCGTCAAAAACTAGAGAGTGTTTTCAAAGAATACCTATCCGTCATTGCAAGGCTCCGAAGGAGCCATGGCGTCTTTTGCGAAGGCATTTGTTTCTCGGCAGGAGATTCCTATGTCGCCCCTGCGAGACTCCTTCAATCTTGGCAAGCCTTAATCTGTGCTAGCTCATCCCTGGATTCCCGCCTACGCGGGAATGACAGCAGTTTGAGAGTAACCCAATCTAAAGCCAGCCTGCTGGCCTAGTCGGCTTTGACGACGGTGAGGGTCTGGTTCAGGAACTTGATGGGGTTGCGATGGACGCCATTGGCTACTACTTCAAAGTGCAGGTGAGGCCCTGTGGAATACCCCGTATTGCCTACTTTGGCGATGATTTGGCCCTTGCTAACCTGTTGCCCGGTACGTACCAGCATTTTGGAGCAATGGGCGTAATGGGTTTCGTATCCGTGCCCGTGATCGACGGCCACAAAATTGCCGTAACCGGTTTTCCAGCCCGCGTAGGTCACCTTGCCTTTTTCGGCGGAGACAATGGGTGTGCCGATTGGTGCGGCTAAATCAATACCCTGGTGAGGACGTCCCCAACGGAAACCAAAGCCGGAGGTCAGCAAAGCATTTTGCACGGGCTTCAACAGGTTTAAAAATTTGCTGGTGGAAAGCGCCAAGCCGCTGTTATCGGATTCTTCTTCGGTTTCCCTGCCGATATTAGGGATTACCATGCCGTCTTCGGTGGTGGTGCCGGAGGTGGAGGCCAGCCAAGGCTCGTCCAATGCTTCGGCATCTGTTGGCAAGGCCATGGCGTGCGGGATATAAATCATGGTGGCCATGTAATTCTTAAGCAGCTCCGACGTGGTGTTGTCCACGGATAAGGTTTGGAGCTTCTGAACGGCGGCGGCGCCTTCAAAAGCAATCATTGACGCGCGATCCAGGATTTCCCGGGCGCCTGCCGTATTGGACGCTTTAGAAGCCGGTGTCGCCGGAGCGTCTGGCTTTGTAATATTGGCGAATGCTTGCTGGCTTGCGAAAGAAAGCATGGAAACCGCGCAAAAAGCGGCGCAGATTGTCCTAAGGTTCTTCATTTTACCTCTGATCAATACTCAAACTCTGATTGTTGCCACGCTCAGGCTGTCTAAAACCCTGAATACTTGAACGCTTTTACCTAACAAAAATAACGACTGAAACTATGGGAGGGATGCTAACAAAAATCACTGGAGGTGACAACGCGAAAAGACAAATAGAAATTTCGATTTTGAAAGGTCGTTTCTGAAAACCTGCGCTACTCTGTACTCGAGGTTTGATCTATAGTGTAAAAAAAGTAACGCATTGCCTCGTTTATTTTTTAGTATATTAATTAATATGTGAATATTGATTTAAAATAATAGGGCTGCAGGAAGATTGGAAAAATAAAGGCTTTATGGCTCAACTTGGCGTTAATATCGATCATGTGGCGACTTTAAGAAATGCGCGTGGTGGCGTGCTGCCCGATCCGGTGGAGGCGGCCCTGGTGGCCGAAGCCAATGGTGCGGACGGCATTACGGCCCATCTGCGTGAAGATCGTCGTCATATCCGCGATGCGGATATGAAGGCGTTGAAGCAGAAAATTGCGACCCGCCTGAACATGGAGATGGCCAACACGGATGAAATGGTAGGGATTGCCTTGGCGCTGAAGCCTTATATGGTCACGCTGGTTCCCGAGCGCCGCCAGGAGCTGACGACCGAGGGTGGGCTGGATGTTATCTCCAACCTGGCAAGTATCACCAAAAGCGCGCATCAGCTTCAGGCGGCTGGAATTAAAGTCAGCCTCTTTATCGATGCCGACATGGCCCAGGTGGAAGCCTCAAAACAAAGCGGGGCAGGTATTGTGGAGTTTCACACAGGGCCTTACTGCGAAGCGTTTGATATGCCATCGGCGCCCGACAAGCTGGCCTTGTTAATGCAGGCTGCCCGGCGCTCTGTGGAGTTGAACATTGAGGTTAATGCGGGGCATGGCTTGAACTACGAAAACGTTGGGCCGATTCTGGCCTTGCCGGGCTTGGTCGAGCTGAACATCGGGCACAGTATCATCTCCGAAGCCGTTTTAAGTGGCTTGGGGCCTGCGGTTGCCCGCATGAAAGAGTTGATCGGCTAGAACCGGCAACAACTTCGAGCAAATTCTCCTCCAAATGCAGGCTGAAATTTACGTAGGGCCGGTTACACTGAAAGCATGAGCCTTTTCTCGAATAACCGCATTACTGCAAGTTGTTTTCACCTGCTGACAGGCCTCTGTCTGTCGGCGTTTGTGTTTTGCCTGTTTTCGGTGTGCGCAGAACCTGTTTCCGTCAGTGAAAATACCTTTTTTGACGGTGTGAAAGCCTATCGGGACGGGCGCTATATTGAAGCAAAGGCGCTTTTTGCTCAACTGCACCAGGCGAATCCTCAGGATTCCCGGCTGACTTATTATCTGGCGATTACCGAAGCGCAACTGGGACGCTTTCAGCAGGCCAAGGCGCTGTATGAGGAAATTGTCTTGCTCGATCCCAATAGCGAAGCCGCACAGCGGGCCCGGCAAGGCTTAAGCTATCTGCCCGCCGATCAGAATGCGCTGGATTTGCCGCCCCGGTTTCAAACAGGTACGGCGCAGGCTCAAGATTCAACGTCGGCGAATGCAGTGGGCATGCCCGGCATGTCGAATGGCTCACCCCAGGATTGGATGCTGATGCAGATGATGATGGGGCAAATGGGTGGAAACAGCGGCTTTAACCCGATGATGGGAGGAATGCCGGGTGGTGAAAGCTTTGGCGGAAACCCGATGGGGAACATCGATCCCAATGTGATGAGTTCGCTGCTGATGAATCAGATGATGCAGAATTTCAGCCTGGATGGGAACAAGGACGACAACCGGTAAGAGTGGCTTTCTTCATTCAGTGGGGATGTAACGATTCGTGAGCGGCTGATTTGTCATGCGGGAGGCAAAGCGGCTAAGATAGAGGGGCAGAGAGAACAAG
>CAZXUP010000126.1:0-8034 GCA_964643815.1 uncultured Vampirovibrionales bacterium | reverse complement strand
TGGAAGAAGCCAACTTCCTCACGCGGTTCTGCTCCAAAGTCGTTGTCATTCACCGGCGGGATACGCTGCGCGCCAGCAAAATCATGCAAGACCGGGCGTTCGCCAATCCCAAGATCGAGTTCATCTGGGATACGGCGGTGGAAGAAATTGTGGGCGCCAAAGAAACCGGCGTGACGGCTGTGCGGCTGAAGAATCTGAAAACGGGCGAAGTCAGCGAACTGCCGACCCAAGGCGTGTTTGTAGCCATTGGCCATAAACCCAATACCGATGTTTTTGCAGGCAAGCTGGATTTGCATGCCAATGGCTACATCAAAGTAAAGCCGGGTACGCCGCTCACCAATGTCGAAGGCGTATTTGCCTGCGGCGATGTGATTGATCATCATTACCGGCAGGCGATTACAGCGGCTGGAACGGGCTGTATGGCCGCCATGGATGCCGAGAAGTTTCTGGAAACCCAGGAGATACCTACTGGTGCATCTGTTTGACGCGCTCACTGACGCGCCTGCGAGCCGCCCGGTATAAAGAGCCGGTGACAGTGGTTTCAGGAGCCAGTTTGTCCACATCGGGCCGACCCGCTTCTATGTAAGCGGAATACAGCAGTGTCTCTAATGTTTTCGTGGCGGTGCGCACATGGGTTTCGAGAATGGGAGTCCAGGCCTGCTTTAATTGGCTGAAATACTCATAAAGCCCCTGGCTCGTCTGCTGGGCTTGCTGATCGCTTTGCACCAAATCAAAGATGGATAGGTAGCTCTTTTCCATCTGATTTAGAAGATTGTGTTCCAGTTGTCGAGGGGGATGATGGTTTGGTTTTGAAGCGGTTTTCGCCATCGGGCTAAAATCGTCCGGTTTGGGCATGCTCAGTTCCAGATAAAAATGGGCGCCACCGTCTTTGATGGTTGCCCCGCTTTTTCGACTGGGGTACTTGAACTTCTGCTTCCAGGAGGCATAACAGGTCAGGTGTAATGGTTGTTGCAGATCGGCTGCATAGTGCGACAGCTCACCGAGTGTTTTTGTTAAATTGGTCCGCAATTTTTGTTTCTCGGACGAAAAGAAAAAGGGTGTCTGATTGATTTCTTTCAATAAGTCAACCAATTGGTTGTAACTCTGCATGGTGGCCTGAAAACCATTGGTGTTGCTTTTTAAAAAACGGGTTTTAGACGCAGTGTTTAGCGGCTGGCGGATAAACTCATCCTGTTTTCGCGCTTTGGCTTCAGGAGCAAAGAATTTTTGCACTGTCTCAAAAGATCGGACATAGTTTGTCTTGTTCGGCGGATCAAACGGCTGCTCGCCGTTTGGATACAGTTCTTCCAGATCCGTATAATGCTTTGGGCCAGGATGCTTCGTATCTTGCTCAACGGAAATCCGATTGATATCCGCCATATTGGTCTGCAGAAACCGTTTGAACGAATCCGTTTCGGCTGGAAGCTGCTTTGCAACGGCCTGCTCTATGGCCGTGTGAGCCTCGTAAGACCATCCAAACCGCGGTGTTGAACCTGTCGCCGAAATTGGCTTCATCCCTACTATTTGCATAACCCACTCTTTGTATCTTCGGATTGTTATCTCTTGTACTAAAAACAGGGCGAAAAGTCAAATTGCCCAGATGGGATGCGCCTTTGCGGCGTTGAGGGATGATGGCGATAAAGTGTATACGTCGCTTATGAGAGATGGAGATAGTGGATTACTCATTTAGAAGAGAGAGACGCTGTCGACAGATGTTGCAGATCCGGTTCGCCTGCCGCTTTGTAGGCGTTTTGCAAAATCTGGGCCAGATGCTGGGCGGCCTTTGTCATGCGGGTTTCAACAATGGGCTTCCAGCCTTGGCGGAGTGTTTTGGCATAGTGTGTTTTGTCTATGTGCTGTCTGCGTGCGTTGCGATCAATCGCAACGAGATCATAGATGCCCAGATGGCTTTGTTCGATCTGGCGGAGCAGCAGTTGTTGGACATCGGCTTCTGTTTGCAGCCGGTTGAACGATTTTATTTTTGATTGGGTGACCCGGTTGAGCCAGTCTTGATAGTCGGCTGGTTGCATCATGCGCCGTTCCAGATGCGCATGAGACTTCTCTTTGATAGAGCGGGCCAATGTCCAGGTGTAATGGCGGGTGGCATGCAGGGGCTGGTGCAAATCACCCACATAGTGGGCCAAAGCGCCCAGTGTTTCTTGAAGTTGCGCGCTGAGCGGTTCGGCATCCTGCGGAGGTGTTTGCCGTGTTTGCGCCAGCAGGCTGACCAGTTGGCGGTACTGTCGCAGAATCATGCTGAAAACATTGTCGTGGGGTGCAAGCCGGTGCGCTTGCAGTGGATTTTGCGCAAAGTCCTGGGCTTTGGCTTGTTTTGTGTTTACCGGAAATTGCTTGCTGACCGTATTGAAGCTGGTCTTGGGTTTCGTGAAGGGTGTGTCGTAGCTTTCTAAATTGATGAAATGCCCTGGGCCGTGCTTCTGCGTATCCTGAAGTCGTGAGAATCGGGTGACGGCAGGCAGATGGGCCTCTAAAAAGCGTTGATACGAGGAGTTGGGCAGCAGGTGGACGCTGGCTTGCTCAATTGCGGTATGTCCGACAAAACTCCAGCCAAAGCGTGGTACGGTGGTGTTGGCTGGAGTTTTTGACGCAGCCGAAATCGACCCAACATTCATTCTGGCTTCCCCTCTGAATATCCTTCATTTTTCCCCATGCTGGTTATTCTACAGTTAGAATTCAAAAAACAAAAGTAAAGAATCCGTTATACCTATTCATGCAAGAGGTGCATCGCGTGGCTGTGCTTCAGCATGAATGGGCTCCTGTTGCTGGCGCACCGTTGTTTTGCGAACACAACACGACCCGCAGGATGGGTTCGAGGTAGAATAGAACCAGTCTGCATAACAGACAGGATTTTATTGGCGCGATTTTGAGTAAAGGAACAATCTTGGTGGGCGTTTTCGCAGAAGTGGCAGAGCGTGTATTGGAGCCGGTTGAGGCCGGACGGAACGATGCTCCGACGAGGCCGTTGCCTGGTTTGACGGATCTGCTGATGGCCATTTCCAAAGCCATCGATCTACTGGAAGGCAAGCCGCTGCGCTCGGGCATGAAAGTGGCCGTGATTGCCGGATCGATTGGCAAACTGATGGAAATGTCCGCGCGGGAAGTCACAACCATTGTCTATGCGGGCCTGTTACACGATATCGGACTGTCCCGGATTGTTTGCGATATTTATCCGCATCTGCCGCCGAACATTAGCGAGAAACAGATTTTCCAGATGCATGCCCTGCTGAATGCCCGGATTGTCGGCACGCCGCATGAGCGTCCTTTTTCACCCGAACTCGATCATTTGCTGCAGCAGCATCCTTTGGCGGCGCGCGATTTGGTTGCGCAATTGCACCTGTCTGACGATGTGGCCGATTTGATTGCGGCGCATCACGAGCTGTGCGATGGCAGCGGTTATCCGTTTGGCCTGGGTGAAGACCATATCCCTTTGGGCGCCCGCATTCTGGCGTTTGCCGATGTGGTGGAAGGGGTGCTGGCGGAAGGGGTCAGCGGACTGACGACCAGGCGTCATGCGTTGGAGAGTTTTCTGGAGATTAAAACGGCGGGTAAGTTTGATCCACAGGTAGTCGACGTTTTTAAGCGCCTAATTGATGAGCATGATGATTTTCTGCGTGGTTTGGGCCTGCTGGAAGTGGAAAAAATGTTGCGTCGCCTGCTGCCGGAACGCGCCATGCCATTGTCCGGCGCTGATTTACACAACGTTATCTCGGTGATGGGTGGTTTATCCGACGCGATGATGCCGATGTACAAGGGTGGACGCGCCGGGGCGGTGGCGGAGTTGGCCGTCCATCTGGCGCGGAGTTTGGGGATTCACCGCGAGCAATGCGGCGAGTTGGCATTGGCGGCGATGCTGATGGATATCGGGCATCTGGCGACACCGATTGGCCTCTTGATGCGGCCTGCCGTGCTGACCGCGGAAGAGCGCCTGATTGTGCAAGATCACTCGTTGATGACGCAGGAAGTGCTGAAAGGAATTCCCGGTTTTGAGAATATTGCCCTGTGGGCGGGCGAGCATCAGGAGCGCATGAACGGCAAGGGTTATCCGGGCAACAAAAAAGGATACGAAATTTCGGTGGGCGGACGCATTCTGGCGTTGATCGACGTGTTTGACGCTCTGACGCATCAGCGGCCGCACCGTCGGCATGCGCATGCACCCATGGACGCGCTACCGATCATCGGACAGGGACGGATGACGCTGTTTGATACGCAACTCGTCACTCAGTTGCGGCAGGTGGTTTTGGCAACAGAGTTTGTTGTTGGGTAATGCTGCTCAGCACTTTGCTTTAGACTTTTGATTGATAAGTGGTGTTGGCATTCAGGTTGATGATTTTGGAGTATACCAAGTCATAGACGTATTGTGCCGGGAAAGGGCGCCGGCTCAAGACGGTGATCTCCTGAGTGCTGAGTTGATCTGTACGATTGGGCCCGCTTAGCAGAATCAACACATCGGGCTTTGGCGTTTTGACGATAGCGACTGAGGCAGGATTGTCATACTTGCGGTGAGTGAGGATCTCAATGCTCCTGGCGTCATGCTTGGTTCCGCGAATGGCAAGGCGGGCGCTAAATTGAGGGAGTTGCATCCTGAAATATACCCCTTATAGGATCAAAGCGAATAAATTGTGCGCTCCATGATAGCACGTGTGGTTTGGTTTCCAAAAAAGAAGCACTTTGAGGGACTCAAAGTGCGCAGAAACGATGTAAGAAGAAATTTGTTTGTAGGGATCTTGTTTTTAAGCGGGGCCTGTTCCTTCTTCGATTAATCCCATCCGTAAGCCCTATGGGCAACGGTTGGAGATTTGCCCTGCACCGACCCTGCTTTTACAGGGTGGTTTGTTTGAGGAAGTCCTGGGCGTAGGTGTTGCCTGCGGCAGGGCTGTTGGGAACCACGGATTCGGGGCTGGCGGCATGCAGGGGCTCGCTATACGTTGGTTCCGGCAGACTGCCGTAGGGAGCATAGCTGTTGCGCACCGAGGGCGGCAGTTGTTGGAGGGCGTCCGCGCGGGTCTTTTTCAGGTAACGCTGTCCGTTGCGAACAACCGACTGAAACTCGGCGAGGCTCTTGTCGAGGCTGCCCAGAATCATTTCCGCGTATTGATCCGAACCTTCCCGGATGGATTTCGATTCTTCGTAAGCCTGGGCCTTGACGGCCTCGGCTTCTTCAAACGCTTTTTTACGCAATGCTTCCAGTTCGGATGTAATTTGCTGGCGGATGCGGTTGGCCTCTTCATGCACGGCCCGCAACAGTTCGGATTCACTCAGCATGAACTCCGATTGCTTGCGCGCGTCCTGCAAAATCTGGTTGGCCTTGGCCTGCGCATCGTTGACGATGTCGTCGCGGCGTTCCAGAAGGCGCTGCGCATGCTGAATTTCAGCGGGCAGGTTTTCCCGGATGCGATCCAGGAGAGGCACCAGTTTCTCGCCGTTGACGATGGTAAAAGGCGTAAATGGAATCCCCATCCCCGTCAGAACGAAGTCTTCCATACGCTCAATCATTTTGGCAAAAGTATTAATGGCTTCTCTCCTTTCCCTTTGCTTTTTGTTGATGACTGTTTTTTTCCGGCTCCTGGCCTGCAAATGTCTTGATAAAACGACCATCCATCTCATCTTGCAGGCTGGCGCGCAACTGATCCAGCAGGTGCAGCATTTGTTCGTGATGGACCAGATAATACGGTGTAAATGGAACCGGCCAGCCTTTTTTCAATAGCAGGGCTTCCAGTCGATCCATCGTCTTCAGGGTTTCGCTGCGCTCAATCATGATGCGCCCGCCGTTTTCGAAAGCGGATGCTTGGCCAGATAGGCCTGCACCTGATCCGGCACCAATCCCTGGATATTGCCGCCCAAACGGGCCACTTCCTTCAGCATGCTGGAGGATAAAAACTGATATTCCAGCCCGGCCATCATAAACATGGTTTCAATGTCCGGGCAAAGTTGCTTGTTCATCTGAAACATCGCAAATTCGTTTTCGAAATCGGAGGTTGCGCGCAACCCACGGATGATGGCTTTGGCTTTATGGGCCTTGGCAAGTTCCACCGTCAAGCCTTCAAACGACTCAACCCGGACATTCTTTAAATGCCCGACACTCTTTTGAACCAGCTTGACGCGTTGCTCAATCGAGATCATGGGTTTTTTGCCAGGATTTTTCACAACAGCCATTATGATTTTCTCAAACATCCGGCTTGCACGGGTTGCCACATCCACGTGTCCCATCGTGATTGGGTCGAAACTGCCCGGGTAGATGGCGGTGGTCACGGCCTCTTAACTCTCCGTATTTCATAAACTGCCGATGCAGCCTGAAACAAGCTCAAATTAGACAAGGGTTAGTTTACTATATGAAAAAGTTAATAAACAACGGGTTGCATAGATTTGTTAGAAAAGTTTACGACCCGATCCTGTAACTCAAACGGTGGAGAGGCTTATGGCGAGATCGTCTCGGCGATTTTTGGATGTGTTCGGGCTTGCTTAACGAAACTTAAGACAAGAGCCTTATGTTAAGAGTGCTTGAAGTTGGATAGGGCAATTTGTTCCCATGTCCTGTTTTTTTAAGGGGGATTTGGTTAACATGGGCTGCAAGCAATCAGCATGATGGCAATCGGGGTCTTTTGATGTGAGCGTAATGACAATAAAACCGACCGGAAGCGGCCTTGTAGCACCGCAGTTTGTAAAACCGCTGTTTGGTGCTTCTTTCCAGAAGTCGTCGGCTATACCGGTGCAAACGGCAGATGCCTTGATGACGGGTGTGCCGCGATCTTACGTGTTATCTGCCCCTCGTTTTGGACATCGAGCTGATCGACAGGACATTGAAGAGAGGCTGAAGCTTTTTGCCGCAACCCGACCGTTTCCGTTGGATGGCTTCCAGAAAGAATCGATTCGTATTTTATACGACGGGAAAAGCCCTGTGGTGTCGGCGCCCACCAGCAGCGGCAAAACGCTGGTGGCCGAAGCCGCCATTGAAGACGCGCTTCATTCCGGTAAACGCCTGTTTTATACCACGCCCCGCAAGGCTATCAGCAACGAAAAATACCAGGATTTTTGCCGCCAGTATGGCGCTAAAAATGTCGGTTTGGTAACAGGGGATGTCAGCGTCAACCCGGATGCGCCGGTTGTGCTGATGACAACAGAAGTGTTCCGCAATATGATGTACCGCCCCGAAGAAAGCCAGGATCAGGTGCGGGATCTTCAGTATGTGGTGTTTGATGAATGCCACTTTATTAATGACGATGAGCGTGGACCGGTTTGGGAAGAGTCGATTATGTATGGTCGACAAAACCTGCCCCAAGTGCAGCAGATTCACCTTAGCGCAACGATTCGCAATGCCCGGGAGTATACGGATTGGATTAACAGTCTGAATACGGATAAGATCAAAGCCGGTGAGTTTGAATTGGTGGAAAGCCGCAAGCGCCCGGTACCGTTGACGGCTCTGTACAAGACCCGTAATGGAGACTTGATAAACATCCTAGATGCCAACGGGAAAGTCTCTAAAGATTTTGTTGAGGAATTTAAATGCGCTGCTTCCGCTGCATCTTCCAGTCGGGTATTTGACCCGGTGAGTACGGTTTCGGCCCTGCTACGGGAGAAAAAGCTGCCTATGCTGGCATTTGTGCCAAAACGGGGCTTGTGTGTAGACTATGCCGAGCAAGTTTTGAAAGAGATGCCCCCGCTGGTGACACCGAATGAGAAGTTTGAAATCAACCGGATTATCGATGCCTATAAGGAAACGTATCCTTCTTTAAAGATGAGCAAGCTACCGGACTTGCTGATTCGTGGCATTGCCTACCATCATTCTGATATGTGGCCTCGGGAGAAGGAACTGGTGGAGGTGCTTCTGAAAAACGGCCTGCTGAAGGCGGTATTTGCGACCACCACGCTGGCTGAAGGTGTGAACGTTCCGGCGCAGACAGTGGTAATGACGGCCTACGATGAAGGGCAATATCATTTGACGAATACCCAGCATCAGCAGGCAACCGGGCGCAGTGGCCGCCGGGGAATGTTTGATGAAGGTTTTGTGGTGATGTC
>CAZXUP010000125.1:0-8090 GCA_964643815.1 uncultured Vampirovibrionales bacterium | reverse complement strand
TATATATAGTAATGATGATCTCCGTTGTCCTTACGAAAGCCCTTGCGTTGCAACAACGCTTGCGCAATTTGTTCGCCCTTTTGTCCGAGTGCCTTTGACGCGCGGGTCATCCATCACCGTTTTCATTAAAACGTGTTCACAGCCTATCTTATCGTAAATACGCTCTAACCGAAGGCGTTGCTAGCCGAATGTCTTGAAGGTGGATTCGATGTTCTTGCCGATGACCTTCCGGACGGCTTCGATTTCGGTCTGAACCGCGTCTCGCTGAGTATCTACCCGCCGAAGCTGCAATTCAAGCGCCTTGTCGATTGCCTGAATGGCGGCAATACGGGCCTGCAACTGTTGTGCTTCCGGGGATTCGGGTTCGAGGTTGGCGCTAACCGTAAACAATGCGCCGGTGATGTTAGCCAACGACAACCGAGCCTGGTTGATGAATTGTCCCTGTAGCTCCAGATCGCTCTTTCGAGCTGTGAGTGTCAGATATCTGGCCTGACTTGCGGCGAAACCCATAATGGTCTCCTTTGTTCCAACCCACTGCATGTAAATGCAGGATTTATTACCTAAGTATATAAAAACGCCCGCATGGAATAAATTGCCTCTCTTTCAAGCATCTTTAAGATATATTAAGTATATAATTAGAAAAGAAGCCCTTTTTCTGCCTGAAAAAGCGCCTGATGCCCCTGTAAAAACCACTATCCAGCAAGCCATTTCACGGTTAAAAAGCCGATGAGTCTGATCTCATCGGCTTTTTAACAATTGTCCGTTAGAAGATGCTAGGGCTTCACCTGATCCAGGGCCACTGCGCCACTCAAAGTCGCTTTAACCTCAACCGCTTCCACTTGGTTATTGCTTAAAACGTTTTTCGTTTCGGCCTTGATCTCCTCAAGAGAAACCAATTGATCATACCGCTTTTTGATCATCGGCATGTCTTTCGTCGCACTCATATGCTCGGCCAACTCCAAGGAACTGCCTACAGCACCCGTACCGCCAGAGCAACCGTTTTCCGAACTGCAAAAACCGAAGTTCTTGGTGACCGTGCCATCTTTGTTAATAAACCGTTCAAAGGCCACCGCGTATTTTTCCGCAATATTGTAGGCATTTGCCGCCAGCGGAATTGCCTTGGCCATATCTTGCGGTTTAGCGCCAGGCGGCGGGCTTTGCATCAGTTTTTCCAATTGCCCCTGGTAATACAAGATATCGCTTAATGCGTTGCCCTTGGAATAGGTGCCAGAATCTCCCACATCGGCGATAGCCAGGCCAGGGATTTCGTCCATTTCGCCCTGAGCGGCGCCCAGGTAATAGGTCATCTTGGCCATTTCCTCGTAATAGGTAGCCACTGCCGGATCGGTTTGCTGCTTAGCCAGGTCCGTCAAATCACTTGCCAGCATCATCGAACCTATCGCATTCATTCTATTACCATCCAGACTGGTTGCATTGGTCGGATCATCCGAGGTGCCTCCCAGAATCTGCAACGAAGGCTGGCCAGTCACCGGATCGGAAAGCAACGTATAGTAGCCACCGCTGCCCCCATTGGCTCTGGCGGCTTCAGCACCGGATTGCGCAGCCTTACCGGCGTTGCCAACCGGGTGCAGCAGTTTTAAGGTGCCTCCCGAAGAGGTTGCAGACTTCGAGCTTGACAACATCGTGGAAATCGAATCGCCCAGCGTCGCGACTCCAACCACCGCGGCGATGGCGATCAGACCGAGAGCCAAACCGTACTCGGTCATGGTAACCCCCCGAACAGGAACGCCCCTAACGGCGAAACGAATTGAAAAATCACGGCTTCTCATTTGGCAAACTCTCTTTACGGCATTTCGGACTTCTCGTATTCCTGTATTTCGACAATCTGGCCAAAAAAATTACGCCTATCCACAAATCTGTTACAAAAAACAGCACATTTGTAACAGGAGGGGGTGATGCCGCTCAGGCAGTCTCCATCAGGGCATCTTATTGCTGGACCTTCTGTAGAGCCGCCGCATTGCTCAGGGTTGCCTCAACATGAACGGAGCCCACCTTGTTGTGCTGCAAAATCGCTTGAGCCTGCTGTTGCACGGTGCCATAGGGTATCAATTCGTGATAGCGCGTGTGCATCATCGCCAAAGAAGGAGAAGACGTCATCTGATCGGCCAGCGCCAGGGAGCTGCCCGACGATCCATCACCACCCGGGCAGAATTCCGCACACAGCCCGAAATTCTGGGTGACTTTGCCGTCCGGGCCAATGAATCGGCTAAACGTCGCCTTATACTTCTCCGCAATGTTGTAGGTGTCTGCCGCCAACGGAAGCGCCTTCGCCATATCACGAGGATTGGCGCCAGGCGGCGGGTTGCTCATGAGCTTTTGCAGCTCACCTTGATAATACATGATATCGTTTAGCGCATCGCCTTTGGAGTAGGTCGCCCCGTTGCCAAAGTCCTGCCACAGGGCCAACCCCTCAACTTCATCCATCTCCCCTTCAGCCGCGCCCAAATAGTAACTCATTTCCGCCATTTTCTGATAATACGCTTTCAGCTCGGGGCTGCGTTGCTGCTCTGCGAGTTCTGACATCTGGTTGGCCAGTATGAGTGACCCAAGCGTGTTTCTGGTATTGCCATCCAGGCTGGTGGCGTTCGTTGGATCGTCCGAAGTGCCGACCACCATTTGCAACATCGGCGCACCGGTTGTGGGGTCGCTCACCATCACATAATAGCCGCCGCTTTTCTTGCTGGCCCCTGCTTCATTTCCAGCGGATGCGCTTCCACCGCTTTTCGCCGGTTTTAATAAATCCAACGTGCTTCCAGAACCACCCGCTGCAACCTTGGAGTTCGATAGCAAGGTGGAAATAGAGCCACCCAGCGTTGCGATGCCAACCACCGCCGCAATGGCAATCAAACCCAAAGCCAGTCCATACTCGGTGATAGTGACACCCTTGAAAGCAGAAGCTCTCGAGAAACAACTCGCAAAACCACGATTTTTCATCAGACTTTCTCTCTCTTTCAATTCGGACTATCGTTCTCCTCGGCAGAAAGTCTGAAAAGATGAACCTCAAACCATCAAATGTTACCGACTCGTAACATTTGAACCCTCCCCTTCAATCATCCGTTAATCGTCCGCCGAGACTTTACCCGCCGTAGTATCCACGGTTTGTTTACCCGAAACATTGATGGTATAGCTCGGATCAACCAGTAGGTTCAGGATAAGCTCCTCATCATCCGTTAACTTGGGAAAATGCACGCCCATCGAATGCTCGTGCGTTTTCCAGTCGTACTGGATATGTTTGACTTCTCCGGAAAGCTGGTACTGTTTGCCTTTGTAATCCACGATAAACGTGTACGTCTCCCGAATCGCCAGGTTCAGCATGGCTTTTCGCCCGGTATATCGCAAGGTTAAACCGGAAGCATTACCGTCTGTCGCAATAAAATCCGTATCAGAACGCCTGTCAGTCACCATCACCGGAAAACTCGACGGTTTCCGCTCCACCTGACGCCGATCCGCATAATTTTCCTTAAGGATGGGAGTGCACACGTGCAGAGGCCTGCCGTTCATCTCCTGAACCGCCTGCACGACAATGGAAAAGATGTCGTAACTTTGGTTTCGGCGAGCATTAATCTTGTTGATCGCGTCGGCATCAAAAAAGATACGGCTCCCCAAGGGCACCGTACTGTCTCCACGGTTTTTCACGCCGATAAAAGCCTGGATGCCGTTGTTGTTCGCCTCCAGGACATCCAGGTAACAGGTTACAAAAATGTTCTTTGTAAGCTGATATCGTCCCCGCAGTGTTTTGGTTGTCAATTGGGAGTTCATGCAACACCACGCCAAAGCGCCAAACGCTGTAAGAATCATATCATAAGACGATCATCCCCAACGAGATCCCTGATTCGGCAAAATAAAATCGGAAATCTCGTCCGAATGATACTGTCCTGACGGCGTAAAAAATCGTACAATACATAAAATACAGGCGAAGTCGCCGGTGGGGATTGATTGAAACTTGCACGAATCAAGACTTGAGTGAGGAAACCCCATTGTCTGACTTGCCGGTCATTCCGGTCTGAACGTTTCAACCCGTCTGTTCTGGTAGTAGAGACCAATGGGGAGAACAAACCGGCACTACCTGTAACAAACCCGCTTTTCAAAGCACCAAAGCCAATACGGACGAGATTGCGGAACAAAATACTGAACGGAGAGTCTTGATCAGTTATGAACGGAAGGGTTTTTTTCCTGATACAACTTGCGCTTTGGCTGGCCATTTTCGTGTGCCTGATGGGACCGGTTCATGCCGCGCCCACCAGTCCTGCGCAACAAACCCAAAGTGTCCAATCGTTGGAAGATACGCTGTTTGCCGTTCGCTATGACCAGGAGCCGCTGGATGCCCGTTTGAAACGCCTGGAAGAAACCATCTTTGGCGAAGCGCAGACAGGGCAATCAACCGAAGCCAGAATTTCCAAACTGAAAAGCGCCTTGTCTCCCGGCACGCTGGGACCGCTGTCATCCGAAGCCAAGAAGGCAGCCACCGCCGCCAAGCCCCCCGCATCCAACACACAGGGCGATAACACTGGCAGCACACAACAAGTGATCACCCAGCCGATTACCGGCAGCAAACTCGGTACCGGTTCATCAGGCAATCAGCCCGGCAATGCCGCACCACCGGACATCAAGCCAACGCCGGGTGAAACCGACTATCCAACCGTTAGCCAGATGGAAGCAAAACTGTTTGGCAAAACATTTGTCCAGGAAGACATCACACGCCGCCTGGTGCGCCTGGAGAAACAGGCATTCAAAACCGAACAACGCGGCCCGCTGGTTGATCGCGTGGATAACCTGCGCCTCGTCATTCTGGGCGATACCGCACCCAGCGCACCGAACAATTCCAACATCGCCAACAGCAGCACAACTTACTATCCACCCGCCGGAACCGATTCCAATACGGGTTACGGGAATTACGGGCAACCACCGCAGCAGGTCTATCAGCCACCTTACGCACAGGGCCCCGAAAACCAGTTTCCCTATTCATCCACCTACCAGCCCGGCCTGCCTTACAGCGGTACACCCGGCGCCGGACCCTCGCCCTATTACTACAACGGCGAGCAACCGGCCTCCTACTCGCCACCTTCTTACGGAGGAGCTCCGCAGGCGGGAGGCAGCTATAGCGCTGGTAGCGGACATGTGACGCCCGACATGATGGCCGCCATGGCCGAGGTGGAAAAACAGGTCATCGGCAACACGTTTCCGTCCGAACCGATGACAACCCGGCTGGATCGGATTGAAACCAAGATTTTCCAGACCACCTCGCCAGAACTGGCGCCCGACGAAAGAATGCAGCGTGTGATTGCCGTGGCGTCCGCCGGAGGCGCGCCGATGTCTCCCAAAGAGAAAGCCAAGTCCACCTTCCAGACGCTGCTGCCGATCATCCTGACGATTTTGCCGATGCTCCTGCTTTAGCGCGGCTTCTTTTCCAGCAAGCCCGATTGTTCGTAATAGTCATCCAATTCATCGCGAGACCAGACAGCCTTACCGCGTTTGGCCTCATCGTAAAGCCGCTTGCAGACGGATTGAAGCTTTTCGTTATCCAACGTGTTCAATATCGCTTCGGCTGTCGCAATGGCTCGATAAATCTCACGATTAGAAAACGCCCGCCGCTGATCAGCCAGCCAGTCGTCCGAATCCTTCTCAAGCTTGGTCAGGGCTTCAATCCGCTCTTCAAGAGAAGCTTCATCGCCGCCATAGCCATCACTAATCCCCCCCAGCAGCTTTTCTTCCATAACAATGCCACCGGCAAGTCGTGTGGTTAGCGCGCGTTCAAAACTCTTTCTTTCGGACAAAGGCGGTATGAACCTGAAGTTTGAATAACCTGAACCATCAGACCTAACCCCCATTGAATCATCATATGGTTTGCAGCGAATGCCCAATGAGGAAAACACAATCTCACCAGCCAGATCATGCCCCATCTCATGCGCGCACACTTCCAACATTCTTTGATCCACTTCCGCCTGTTGCGCTTGTTCGGCATTTAATGCTTCGGAATCAGGCTTGGCCGGTTTTTGCGCCTCCTCTCCACTGCCAAAACGCGTAGATGCCAAGAAGTTTTGTGTCTTACGGGCACGAGCCGGAAGCGAAAAAGCAGCAGGAAGCATCGTTACTCTCATCCATTCAATTCTCTAGCAAGCCCAGTTGCTGATAATACGCATCCAGCTCACCCGCCGTCCAACAGCGTTTACCGTTTTTGATATCTTCTACCATGCGAGCATGAACTTCTCGCACTTTTGAGATATCCAACCCCGTCAAATATGATTCAGCCTCCTGGTACGCTCGCCGCTTTTCATCCGCAATAAACCGTTTCCGCTTCTCTGGAGGCCATGTGTTTGAATTTTCTTCCAACGTTACAAGGGTTTTCAAGGTATCACGTAAATTTTTCTGATCCGCTCTATCAGTTCCCCAAATGGTACGTCCCACCATGTAACCTTCCAGCATGTTACCTGCCACATCTACGGTTGCCCGTGCTCGCAAATACTCCTGCACATATTGGCGCTCGAAGGGTGAGCAACTGGCGGCAAGAGCAGGATTTTTCAGCAGGGCGACTCTCCTGTCTCTATCCAGTAGTCGTGGACATCGGAGACGGGTAGATAAACCTCCGCCAGATTTTTCAACTTTAACAACCTGCGCATCCGGATTTTCCGGTCCATAAAAAATACGATTGGTTTTCCGCGCCAACAGGTCATGTCCCATCTCATGGGCTATAACAACCTGTTTTTTCTTACGGGTCAGCAGGTAAGCCAGAAGATCAATGGCCCAGAGCGCCTCAATACCCAGCATGGCTCCCTCGGCCCTCTCTATTTCCGTCGTAACCTCACGGACTTCTGCTTCCGTCCGAGGGGTGGCCGTATTCGCATTAATAACTCCATAGAGGCCACAAGCAAATGTCGCAGGCAAGACCGTTTTATCCCAAACCCGCCTCAAAATCGACGGTTTTCGCCATTCCGTTTTTCTACCCGAAAAATAGACATCTCCACTCTGCCCTGGCCTGACAGCTTGCCCTTGTGCAGCAGACGGACGGTCGCCAGTATAAGGCGTGCGTCCTGTCAAAGTTCCAATAGCGGTCATGGTTGTATATCCATCCAGAGTTTCTCGGCGTGAGTCTACCAAACATATATCTATGAAGTCGCCTGAAAAGGTTCAATTGCCTCGTTCCTCTATTTGGCATCCGGCAGCGGCTGCGCTAGACTGAAGGGATGTTTACGGTTCAGGTTCCTGCCACAATCGCCAACCTCGGTCCCGGCTTTGACAGCTTCGGGATGGCCGTGACGCTGTATAACCGGTTTTCGTTTGTGACAGCCGAGTGGAATACGCTGCGCTTTTCATCGGAAGGCCAGGCGGATACAAGCAATCTTCCAACCGAACCGGGCGAGAACATCTTGTTTAAAGCGATGGATCGGCTGTTTGAAACAGCAGGTAAGCCTCGTTCGGCCCTTCAGGTTGAAATAAAGGCTAATATCCCCGTGGCTCGCGGCTTGGGCAGCAGCTCCACGGCCATTATCGCAGGCCTGACCGCCGCCAACCACCTGTTGGGAGATGTGTTCGACAAACAAGCGCTGCTGGACACCGCCATCGAGATGGAAGGCCACCCGGACAATGTCGCTCCGGCTCTTCTGGGTGGCGTGATCCTGTACGATACCAAGCCCTACAGCCTGCCTTGGCCGCTGGATTGGCGGGTGCTCACGCTCAGCCCGGATTATCCCGTCCTGACTGAAGAAGCCCGGCAGATTCTGCCGAAATCCGTTTCGATGCCGGACGCTATCTTCAACCTCCGCAAGGCCAGCGTGCTAACCTACGCCTTGCTGCGACAAGACCCCGACGCCCTGCGCGCGGCGCTGGATGATCGGTTGCACCAACCGCACCGCCGCAAGCTGATTAAAGAATATGACGCCATTGAGCGTACCGCCCTGGAGGCTGGCGCCCTGGGGATGATTATCAGCGGCTCCGGCTCCACGATGGCCGTGTTTTACCCCACCGTCATCCACGCCTCGCTGAAACAGCAACTCGAAACGCTCATCCGCCAGAACGGTTGGAACATTGAAATAAATGAACTGGCGGCGGACAACTCGGGCGCGCAATTGATG
>CAZXUP010000124.1:3277-8173 GCA_964643815.1 uncultured Vampirovibrionales bacterium | reverse complement strand
TAGCGCCCTGGTTGCCGTTGGTTCCGGCATTGCCGTTAGCGCCCTGGTTGCCGTTAGCGCCCTCGCTGCCGTCTTTACCTTTTTTGGTGCCAAGAATTCCAGGGTTGCTGCCCAGGCCGCCCGCGCCACCGTTACCAGCAGCACCGCCCTCACCGAGGGTTCCGGCCAAGCCGCCCGCGCCGCCGTTACCAGCAGTACCAGCAGCGCCACCGGCACCACCTTGGCCACCGGCACCACCGTAGCCGCCAGCACCGCCCTCACCACCATAGCCTTTCAGACCGCGTGCGCCACCTTCGCCACCGAGGGCTTGAATTTTAGCGCCACCATAGTTAACAGGGTTGTTGTGACCGCTGAATACAATCAAGCCACCATCACCGGCTGTGCCGCCATTACCGCCGTCACCGCCGACACCACCAATGCCACCAGTACCGCCTTTACCGCCGACGCCACCGGTACCGCCGTTGCCGCCATTGCCGGCATTGCCGCCTTTACCGCCGTTTCCACCGTCGCCAGCATTGCCGCCAGCACCACCGTTGGCGCCATTGCCGCCGTTGGCACCGTCGTTACCATTGCCAAATAAAGGCTGTATGCCATTCATACCGTTGCCACCGTTGCCGCCATTGCCACCGTTGGCACCGTCGCCGCCCGCACCGCCAGCACCACCGTTGGCGCCATTACCGCCATTACCGCCAACGCCACCAATGCCGCCCGCGCCACCAATGCTACCGGTACCGCCAACACCACCGTTGCCGCCGTTGCTGCCAGCGCCGCCGTCGCCGCCGTTGGCCTGAATTCTGGCGTTAGAGCCAATGTTTTTCAAATCATCGCCATAGCTGAAGGCAATCAAACCGCCGGAGCCGCCTGCGGCGCCATCACGACCGGCTTCGCCATTATCGCCAGTTCCGCCGGTATTGCCATTACCGCCAGTTCCACCGGTGTTGCCATTACCGCCGTTACCACCGTTGGCGCCCGCGGTACCGTTGCCGCCATTGCCGCCATCGCCGCCATTCCCGCCGGTGTTACCGTCAAATCCGTTTGGATGAGCGCCGATACCAATCAAGCCGTTATGGCCGTTGCCACCGTTGCCGCCATTGTAGCCGTCATGGCCGTCGCCACCGTTGCCGCCATTACCGCCGGTGCCGGAACCGTTACCACCGTTCTGGCCGTCGTTATACAGGATAGGCAACCAGGTAATCGGGTCGGAATTCCAGTTGCCATCATTGCCATTAGATCCGTTCTGGCCGTTGTTCACGCCATTGGAACCAGGGGTTCCGGGCGTTCCCGTAGTGCCGGATGCGCCAGGGTTATTGTTGTTGAGACCTTGAGCGCCATTGGCGGCAATGTACTTGTCATCGCCACCGTTACCGCCGTTGGCCTGGATTTTGCCGTAGTTGGTGATGTCATTCTGGGCGCTGGCCGAGATGGTTCCGCCGTTACCGCCGGCTGTGGGCTCGTGGTAAACGTCGCGGGTCTTCCAGCCGTTGCTCCAGTATTTCTCTTTGGTGTAGTAGCCATCCTTGCCGTTGCCGCCGTTGGCTGTGACGTCACCCTTGTTCTTAATGTCGTCGACTGCAGCCATGATGATGGTACCGCCGTCGCCAGCGCGATCAGCGCCATCCTGGGTGTTGTTGGCTACTTTGCCGTCGCTGCCGTTGGCCGATACCTTGGCGTCTTTGCCAATCACGATATCGCCGTCATGGCTTGCGATCAAATTGTGTATACGATTTTTCAGGGCCGCAGCTTCATCTACGGAAAGAATGTTGTCTGTGTTTTCGACTAATTCAGGACGACTGTCGCTGTTTTCCACGATGGAGGTGCTGTTGGTGGATTTGTCGATGACGCAATCCACGCAGTCGTTGCTTTGGCCCGAAGCCACCAGCAGAATGTTGCCGCCACGGGAACCGACGCCGTTAGCAACCATGCCGTCAGCGCGCAGGACGCCTTCCATGTTAACCAGGCCACCCTTGATGCTGATGAGGCTGGAGTCAACAGAGCCGATGACTTGGCCGGAAACATCGATAACGGCCAGACGGCCAGTCTTGATATCTTTCTGAATGTCCACCACACCGGTTGCGTTGATGATCACTTTTCCGCCAGGCGCCTCGATAGAAGCTGTCGGAGACATCACCATGTTGCCAACGTTCATTTGGACCAAGCCGTTACCGGCCCAGATGTGGCCGTTTTGATAGAACATGGCGGCATCAACGTAGATCTGACCACCATTACCTGTTGGTATTATTGGGCGGACATCAACGTTGCCCCCAAAGTTTACAATGGCGCCCGGCGCGTAGAAGTGCAAGGTACCGCCGTTACCGGTCAAGCCCAAAGCAGGGTTGCTGAAATTACTGGTTTCCAAGCCGGTTACCGTAGAGCCTGTCGGCAGGTACAAGCCGCCCCCGCCGCTGTTGATAAAGGTGGTCTTGTCGCCTGGTGTGTTGTAATAGGTTCCGTTTTGGATTGTATAACCGTCGTTGGTGGAGTTGACGTCTCCGGGGGCGGCCAACGCGGCCATCGGAATGCTGGACATGCCAATGCTCATGGAGAGCATCAGGGAAACCCATTTGCGACGGGGAGCGGAATTAAGCTGGTACATAATCGGTAGGACTCCTTAACTCTACGCGGGGAGGGCTGTAAATTCGTGTGAAATCTTGCTTTGGGGATTTTTGAAAAACGGGAAGGGCTTTACATTCAGAGATATTATTTCGCTTTGTTTAGGGGCCTGTGGCCGCAATAAAGCTGCTTGCAGGCTCCGATATATACAGGGGATAAGTATATAAAACGAACCGGAAGATGAGATTGCCTCAAGAATAAATTGAGCCATAAAAATGAATAAAAGAAAGACCGGTCACAAAAACCGATGCTCTCCACAAGCTGAGCTTTACCTTCCTATCACAGCAAAAACATACCGTTAAAATAGAAAAAAATCCACAAAAAAGAAACGCCTTCCCGCTACTCCCATGATGTGCGACAATAGCTACCGCGGGATATAAAAGCATAAGAGTTTTTTGGTTGTGGATTTAAGCTCTACGGTGGCAGTCCTTGCAGGTGCGGCGCTTTGAAAAATCACCTTGCCTTTCTCTGCTGTTTCCTTTAAACAAGAGTACGATGGGCCTTTTTTAAATAAGTTTATGCAACATTCTTGAAAGTCCATATCCAGGTAGAGTTATCCAGCAGGCACTCGGCCAGTCAATCAGTGGTAAGCGGTAAAGAGAAGACGTTCGATGAGAAATTTAAAGTCATACGGCTTGTATAGCCTTCCCTTGGCACTCAGCGTGTTGCTGGTGTCCGGTTTTTCCGGTTTCAACCGGGCGGCGTTGGCTCAGGTTGGTGTGCGGGACATCCCCACCCAGGTGAACCCTGGCTTGATTATGCCTGGACCGACGGATTTTGAAGAACCCGTCAAGCCAAAAGATTTGAAAGAAGAGCAGCTTGCGCCGGAAGTCAAGATTGATGTTCCGGAAGCGCCCGGCATTGTGCAGCTGGAAGGCAACCAGTTTCTGGTGAAAACCGTCAAGGTGGAAGGCAACACGGTGGTTCCTTCCGAAGAGCTTCAGCCGTTGCTGGATGCATACCAGGGCAAAACCCTGACGCTGGACGAGTTGACCAAGCTGGTGGATCAAATCAACGCCAAATACCGCGAACGCGGTTATCTCACCTCCATTGCCTACATTCCCCCGCAAGATATCACCGAGGGGAATATCGTTGTCCAGATTATGGAAGGCCATGTCGGCGATGTGGAGATTTCGGGAAACCGTTACTTCAAAACCGGCATTATTGCTCGCTATGTCGAAGAAGAGAAGGGTCAGGCCCTCAACATCAGACGTTTGGAAGAACATTTGACCGGCATTAACCAGAACAATGACTTCCGGGTTCGTGCGGTGCTTTCGCCCGGTCCTCAAACCAGCGAAACCAATATCCGGCTGGAAGTGGAAGAGCGCCAGCCCTGGCAGGTAAGTTATACCTGGGATAACCAGGGCCGTCCGGGGATTGGGACGATGCGCCATGGTATTGAGGTTCAGAACCGGAACTTCTCCGGTGTCGGTGATCGCCTGACTGCCCGCTGGTTGCGGGCTGCCGGAACCCAGGTGGCTGCGGGGAGTTATTTCCTGCCGCTCAACAAGTATGGCACCGAGGTGGGCTTTAACTTTGGTTTCAGCCATGTTGCTCTTGATTTGGATGATGTGGACGATGCAGATCATCCGATTGTGACCGGTAGCGCCTATAACTACGGTGTGCTGGTTTCCCAGCCGCTGGACAGACGGCGTGAGTGGGTGGCGGATGCGGGTCTGAATTTCCGCCGGATCAGCTCCTACTTTGAGCAACTCAACACCAAAAGCAGAACCAACGTGGACGATATCCGTTCCCTCCAGGTTGGTTTGAACTATAACAAGCCCGATGCCTGGGGCCGCACCTTTGTGCGGGTGCAAAACACCTTTGGCTTTGACTGGCTGGGCTCCCGCCACTGGGCAGCCGGACAGGATCAGCCGACCAGCAATACGCAGTTCTGGAAGGCCGAAACGCTGGTCAACCGCCTGATTAAGCTGCCGCACCGCAACTACGTTTTCTTGCGCGGCTATGGGCAATTCACGCCGGATTCCCTGCCGCCTGCCGAGCAGTTTCAGGTGGGTGGGGCGTTTAGCGTGCGTGGTTATACCGAAGGCTTGCTGACCGGTGATCGTGGCTATAGCGTGGGCGCCGAGTGGCGCTGGCCGGTGCCTTTTCTGCGCCATGTTTCCCCGTGGCTGGCCGATCGGATGCAAGGAGCCATCTTTGCAGATTACGGTCAGGCATATTATGATCGCAGCAACCCGACGTTTATTCGCAACGACCACACCCGCCGTCTGAGAACGACCTTGCTCAGCACCGGTTTTGGGGCGAGGGTTCGCGTTAATCAGT
>CAZXUP010000124.1:0-3267 GCA_964643815.1 uncultured Vampirovibrionales bacterium | reverse complement strand
GCCGGTTTTGGCCTGCTGGATCGCGAACGGGTTGAGCCGAATGCCCAGCCAACTGCGCGGATTCACTTTGGCATTCGCTCCGATCTCTTGCCCGAAGAGTATAAGAAGTGGGGCCGTGATGTCGTTCGCATCGAACATGCGGATAATCGCCGGATCATGCTCGTAAAAGTCGATGAAACGCCCGCAGCGCCGCCTGCATTCATGCCATCCGAGGATACGAAGGTTGAAGAGGTTGATTTCTCGCCGGAAGAGACGCCATCACCGGCTCCGGTTGATAAAAGTTCCTCGGAAGCTGCCCCTGAAAATGAAATTCAGCAAGAACCTCAGGCAGAGTCTGTTTCCGTAGCTGCACCGGTTGTTTCTGGTGCTGGAAAGCCAGAGCAAGTTGACTTTTCGCTAAACGAAGAAACTATGTCATCGGTTTCGCTGGATGGAAATTCTGCCGAAGCTGCCTCTCCCGACGAAGAAGATCAATAAGCAAACGCTTTTAAATTCAGTCAATTATTAAGAAGCACCCCCGATAGGCTATTCCAATCGGGGATGCTTCTTTATGGGGCTTCTACCTGTTTGTACAGGTTGTTTCTGTCCGTTTGGGCGAGCGTAAAGAGGAGCTCTATTGGAGTATTTTGTAAACGATTGTTCGATTTTTTGGCTGATTTATCAAGTTTCTGTGCCGTGATGTCGACTACCAGGGAGAGAGGTAGTTTTGTAGGAGTTGACGGTATGCAGTTTAAGGGGGTTTTCAAGACGGCTTTGAGTCTTGCGTTGCTGAGTAGTATGACGCTGGGGGCTTTGGCGCAGGAGGTGAACCCGCAAGTTCAGGAAGCGGTGGCTTTTTACACTCGCATTCTCAATAACACCAATAATCCGCTGATTGTGAGCCTGGCTCGCGAGAATCTCTCCAAACTACAGCAGGCGGCGACCGTCCGCGTGGATGCGGCTGCCTACGTCGAGAAGCGGCGCTTTGAGATTCCCTTGATGGAGCAGGCCGATAGCAGTCTGGCTGTGCCGGGCATGATCAACCGGAGAGTGATGGCGACGTTTCTGGTGGATACGGGGGCGACCTATACGGTGATTACGCCGCGCCTGGCCAAAAAACTGGGCGTTCAAATCACCCCTGATACGCCGCGAATTTCTATTATTACGGCCAATGGTCATATCAAGGCGCCGTTGGTAACGCTCGATCATTTCTCTATCGGGCGGCTGGAACTGAATAACGTGCAGGTGGTGGTGCAGGATCTGGGCAACGATTTGCTGCTGGCTGGCCTGATTGGCATGAACTTTTTCAAGGGAATGGATCTGTCCGTCAGACAGGATCGCCTGATTGTGGATATCCGTGTGCCCTCCCAGGTATCCAGTCGCTAAAACGCTCTGAAAAAGCTGCTGAATGGCTTCTGGCAGCAAAAATTTGCCGCGCCCGTCTGTTCCGAATATAATAAAATCCCCTTAAATCGGTCGGACCGTAGCGCAGCTTGGTAGCGCGTTCCCTTGGGGTGGGAGAGGTCGCAGGTTCAAATCCTGTCGGTCCGACCATTTCCTCACCTCTCGTCATAACGCTCTGGAATTGGTTTTGTATGCCGTTGACTGAAGAACCCGAGTTTCCTTTATGGCGTGTTGTATTAGGCATTGTGGCCGCTTTTGTGGTTATAGGTGTCGGGATTTCCTGGTTTTCCGGGATAGAAGCCGAGAAAAAGGCCGATGAGCTGCATGCGGTGGCGCAAGATCACTTTCGGAAAAGCCGTCTGGTCGAGGCGTCGGTTTTTGTCGAGCGCGCCCTCAAGCTGAAGGAAAAACCGGCGTATCTCGAAACCAAGGTCGATGTTCTGCTCAATCAAAACAAGGTGTACGAAGCGGACTTGGCGCTGGACAAGCTGATTGGCTATAAGCCGGATAACGCCCATCTCAGGAGACTTTCCGGACGATTGGCGTTTGGCGAGAACGATCTCGAGGAGGCTGTAAAGCGTTATCGTGAAGCGACGAAGATTGAATCGGGTAACGCCGAATACAAGGTGGAATTGGCCAATATCCTGATGAGGCAGGATAAAGCTGCTGAAGCAAAGACCTTGTATGAAGGACTGATTAAGCAGGATTCCAATTACCGGCATGCCTGGAGCCAATATATTAGCGCTCTGTCCAATACCGGTCGCTATGATGAGGCTGTTTCGGTCGCCAATCGGGCGTTGCGTCAGTTCCCGGATGATTCGGACTTCTATTTCCTGCTGGCGGGTGTTTATGATTCGCAGAACAAGCGCGCTGAAGCCGTGACAGCCTATCGTCGCTCACTGGAGTTGGAGCCAATGAAAGATAGCATTGCGGCCAGCCGAATCTTTGAACTAACGGGCAAGCGCGTTTCCCCGCATCTGGAGAAAATGGATACCGATCACGTGCCGTTTCATCCGCAGGATAAGCTGATGCTAGTAGATGCTGTGGTGAATGGGCAATCAGGCAATTTTCTGATAGATACCGGCGCCTCTGTCTGTGTGCTTTTTAAAAGCCGGGCAGCGCGCTACAAGTTGGTGTCCAGCCCGCTGAAAACCGAGGTTGAAACCGCCAACGGGACGATACAAGTTCCGATTGCATACGGTAGTGTTCGCTTGGGGAAACATCAAATTAGTCCGGTGTTGTTTACGATTTTGCCAGACCCGCAAAAACTGGAAGCTGATGGCATTATCGGCATGAATTTTCTTGAGCATTTTCGCTTTGAGATTGATCGGGCCAACCAGACAATCTCGCTCAAGCGCTAAAGCGGCCTGAAAAGCAAAAACGCCCGGCTTTAGAGCTTTTTCGGACGCCTTTGCGAACGTAAAAATGGCGTAGCTAGTTAGCCTAGCGCTTCATGTCCAGTCCAATTTCTTCCAGCCAATTGACGACCGAGTCCACCCGAATGGCGAAGCATAGGCCGTCGGAGGAACGCATCTGACTATTCAGCGTACCGATATAGCGCCCTTTGGCATCATACAGCCCACCGCCCGAGTTTCCCGGATTGCATGAAGCGTCGGTCTGCAGGAGCGTGACTGTGGGGGCTAGCCGACTAGTGCGGTCCACATGGCTGATAATGCCGCTTGTAACACTGTCTTCCTGTCCACGGGGGTTACCCACCAGAAAAACGGCTTCGCCCGCCCGTAGCGGGTGTCTGCGGAGATTCCGGAAGTCGGATGCGTCGATGCTGGCCGGGAGGGTGAATTTTTTGTCCACCACCTTCAACACGGACAAATCTTTGTCGGCCGAGGTGGCAAAGGTGCCGTCCGGCAAGCGCAGCAGTTCGGC
>CAZXUP010000123.1:0-8225 GCA_964643815.1 uncultured Vampirovibrionales bacterium | reverse complement strand
GGCGATTGCCTGGTGGGTTTGGAGGAAGCCTGGGTCTTTGTGGATTCGCGTTATCACGAGCAGGCGGATTACGAGGTGGCGCTGGAACACATTCGCGTCAGCAAGTTGGGCTTGGAAGGACAACCGTCACTCAGCGAAAAAGTGAAAGCACTGGCTGAACGTAAAAGTGTGTTCCGACTCGGGTTCGATCCGTTTACGCTGCCGGTGCAGCAGGTGCATGCCTTCAAAAAAGCGTTCGAGCATAGCGGGATAGAGCTGGTGCCGGTTGAGAAAAATCTGATTAATCCCCTGTGGGAGGATGCGCCGCCTGCGGTGCATGCGGAGGTGTACGCCTTGCCGGATGACATTACCGGCAAAAACACGGTGCAAAAACTAAACGATGTGCGCGAAAAACTGAAAAACGCAAAAGCCGATGTGTTGCCAATCACCAAGCTCGATCAGATTGCATGGCTCTTTAACTTGCGTGGGCAGGATATTCCGTACAACCCGTTGTTTATCGCCTATGCCATCATCACTGCCGATGGGGCGCATTTGTTTATGGATGCGTCCCGCATTCGTAAAAGCGATTTGGAAGTGCTAACAAAAGTGGTCGAGATTCATCCTTACATTGACTATCGTGCCAGCTTGCAACAGCTTTCGAAAAATAAAACCGCACTTGTGGATCCCAAGCACACCACCTATGGCACGTTCTTGCAGATTGAGCAAAGTGGTGGGCGCGTCAAGGAAGGTGACAACCCAATCGAGTTGCTGAAGGCTGTTAAAAACGAAACGGAAGTCCGGCTGATGCAGGCGGCCAATCTCAAGGCCAGCCGCGGAAAAATTCGCGCGTGGTATTGGCTCGAGCAACAGATTGTTGCCGGAAAAACGGTTACCGAAAAAAGTTTCCAGGAAAAAATCGAAGCTTTTTATGCGGAAGAGGAAGGCTTTAAAGGGTTGAGTTTTAATACGATTTCGGGCGCAGGAAAAAATTCATCCATCGTGCATTACGGCACGCCCGACCCGGACAAAAAACTGGAGCAGGGCGAGTTGTTTTTGATTGATTCGGGCTGTCAGTTTTATGGCGGTACCACCGACGATACCCGAACGATGTTGGTGGGCAATCAACCGACTGATTTGCAAAAGCTTCGCTATACCGAAGTGCTGAAAGCGCACATTAATTGCGCCATGCAGAAATTTCCAAAAGGCACCGAAGGCGCGCGATTGGATGGCGTGACGCGGGCCACGTTGTGGCAGCATGGCTTGGATTACGGTCATGGGACCGGCCATGGCGTGGGTGCGTTTTTGAACGTGCATGAAGGTCCCAATGGCATCCACAAGCTGGCGGTAAAAGCGTTTGAACCAGGGATGGTCACGAGCATCGAGCCGGGTTTTTACGAGTCGGGCTGGGGTGGCATTCGGTTGGAGAATTTATATTTAACTGTCGATTTGGGTGGTGGTTACTACGGTTTTGAAAGCCTCACCTATATTCCATTTGATAAAAAGCTGATTGATCTCAATCGCTTCAGCGCCGAGCAGCTTCAGTGGTTGCGCAATTATTACGCAGCCATTGTCGAGAAAATCGCCCCGACGCTATCGCCCGACGAAGCCAAATGGCTGAAAGCACTTTGCACGATTTAGGCACTCCCCCTGTCCTTTCCATTCTTATCTTGTGCTGGGAATTGTAATATAAGCCCGTTTGTCATTCCCGCCTGCGCGGGAATGACATTACGGTATCAAACAGATGTGCCGGACGACACTTACTTTTTTGCCAGCTTGCTGTGGGTGCGGCCATAAAAGGCGTAAATTAATAAGCCAAACGCCAGCCACACAAACAGTCGGGTCCAGGCTTCAATGTTCAGGTTGACCATCATATAGAGGTTGGCGGCGATTGCCACAATCGGTACTAACGGCACACCCGGACATTTGAAGGCGGTCGGGATATTGGTTGTTTTCCAGGTCAGCAAATTGATGACGGGTTTAATGACAGTCAGCAAACCCGCAATGATCACGCCGTATTGAATCGGTTTTATCAGAGACGGTTCAAATTGCACGTTTTGTCCCAACCAGTTAAACGGTGTTGCAAAATCGTGCGCAATGCCAAAGCACAGCAGGCCCAAGCCTATGGTAAGTTGTAAAACAGTGGAAACGCTTTCGGTTGGTTTTTCTTCGGTTTTGTAGCGCATAATCAACACGCTGGCCGAAACCACGACAAATGCAAACAACGTGCCAATGCTGACCATATGGTGCAAATCTTCCATCGGTACGGCGGCGGCCATGATTGCGGCAATCACGCCGGTTAAAATGCTGGCGTTAAACGGCGTGCGAAAGGTGGGATGCACCTTGGAGAACCAAGGCAGCATTAGGCCGTCGCGGGCCATGGCAAACCAGATGCGCGGCTGCGACATCAGCAGAATGAGTACGACCGTGGTGAGTCCGACAAAGCCTCCCAGTGCAATAAATTTTTGCGCCGCTACGTTATTGACGGCTTCGAACGCAGCGGCTAACGGGGCACCGGCATCAATCAGCTTATAGGGCACCATCCCGGTAATCACCGCTGAAACAGCTACATACAGCACGGTGCAGATTAACAACGATGCAATGATGCCAATTGGCAGATCGCGCTGCGGGTTTTTGACTTCTTCGGCTGCCGTGGAGACCGCATCAAAGCCAATGTAGGCAAAGAAAATCAATGCGGCGCCCTGGAATATTCCTCCAGGTCCATACGGGAGAAACGGGGTCCAGTTCTCTGGTGTTACCCATTGGATGCCCGCAAAAATGACAAACAAGACAACCGCCAGCTTGATAATCACCATCACGGCATTAAAGCGCGATGATTCTTTGATACCGATGCAAAGCAAGGTGGTTAAAAGGGCAATAAGCAGTACGGCTGCCACGTTGACACTCAGGCCGAACATTGGCACGCTAAACCAGGGTTCAATAAATAGTTTGTTCCACTCCTGCCCATGGAGTGTGATTCCCAAAATCTCTCCCTCGAGGCTTTTGACAAACTGCGAAAGATAATGCGTCCACCCAACCGCTACGGTCGAGGCCCCGATGGTGTATTCCAAAATCAAATCCCAGCCGATAATCCAGGCGAATAATTCGCCGACACTGGCATACGCATACGTGTAAGCCGAACCGGAAATCGGCAGCCGGGTTGCAAATTCCGCATAGCACAGCGCCGCTAAAATGCACGCAAATCCTGCAAAAACATACGAGAGCATAATCGCCGGACCTGCGGCATCGCGTGCGGCGGTGCCGGTGAGGACGAAAATCCCTGCGCCGATGATGGCGCCAACACCGATGGCGGTTAAATCCACGGCGGATAGCACACGCTTTAAGCCACCCTGATGGTCGGCGGCTTCGGATAAAATGCGCTCAACCGGTTTGGTCCGCAATAACGGCGAATCACTCATACACTCAACTCTCCCAAATCATGCGTTCACGCAGAACGATTTCCACTCCCTCCATTTTAAACCACAACCGGGTTCCCAACGCGTAAATTGCGCAGGATACCACCCAAATCGCCTAGAACATGTGCTTAGCCACGCAGGCCGTAGCGCTTGTCGTATCCGAATCCGCCGGATTCTTTTTGAAAATCAGGGGGCTGGTGTCCCGGGAATGGGGAAGGCGATTTTGGTTCGGGTGACGATGAGGCGGGTGATATGGAGGACCGAATCTCTCCGGACATTTCGCCCACGCAACGCCGACAGTACAGGCTTTCCCTGCCATTTCGATCCGCATCGCTCAAGGGGTTTTTGCAGCGCATGCACGGCAGTTCGCCGTCATCGGATGTGTGCAGAAAGCCTTGTCGCAGTAGCTTAATCACCTGGTCTTTGGGAACGCCGGTATCGCAAACCACGTCTTGAATTGTGGTGCCGGGGTTTTGCAGCACGTAGCTATAGACCCGTCGATATTGGTCTTGTTCTGCCTGCGCGCAACCAGAGCAAATGCGTACACCCTGCTTTGCCGCGAATGGTTTGTAGCATTGACTGCAATTGGCGAGCATAATGCCCCTGTCCGTCGATTAATAGCCGAAACTGACTGCAGAACTCACACTACTTTATTAATCGACCCGCTCTGGGCAGGCTGAAGCAAAATTTACAAAACTTAATGTTTATTGGGCTTATTGCTTGGGCGGCTCGGTCATGGCCTCAGCGGACAAGATTTCCTTCAGGCGCTCTTCGGTCAGGAGGTTGCCTTGCTTGTCCTTTACGCCCAGTTCCAGCACCGCTTGGGTGACGGTTTTGCCTTCCTTGTTCACCTTTTTGGCGACTTCCGCCGCTTGTGCGTAGCCAATGACGGGGTTTAATGCGGTTACAAACTGTGCGCTGTTTTGCAGACGATCCATGGCCGCTTGCGGGTTGGCCTGGATGCCGTCCACCAGTTTTTCGGCAAAGACGGGCAATGCGTTGGTAAGGATGCGCAGGTTTTCCGTCATTTTCAGCAGAATGGTGGGCATCATCACGTTGAGTTGCAACTGGCCGTTTTGCGCGCACAGCGAAATCGTGTGATCGTTGCCTTGCACGATGTAGGAGAGCTGATCCATCAATTCGGGATAAATCGGGTTGACTTTGCCCGGCATGATCGATGAGCCAGGCTGCCAGTCGGGGATGGTGATTTCGCCTAAACCCGTGCGCGGTCCCATCGAATACAATTTGATATCGTGCGCGATTTTTTCCAGTTCTAACGCCACGCTGCGTAACGCTGCCGAGTAATCCGAAAACAGCCCGAAGCTGCTGGTGGCCTGAAAATAATCTTTCGCCATTTGCAACGGAAAGCCGCTGATATCGGAGAGATTTTTGGTGACGACTTCGCGGTATTTGGGGTGGGTGTTCAAGCCGGTACCCAGTGCCGAAGCACCCAGGCCAATGTTATGGAGACGCTTGCTGGCGTGTTCCACGTTTTCAACCGCATCGGCAATGGCGTTGGCATAGGCGCCAAACTGCTGGCCCAGCGTCAACGGAACGGCATCCTGCATGTGCGTGCGACCCGGAATCAGTACGTCTTTGAACTCAACACTCTTTTTGCGCAAGGCGCTTTCAAACTGTCCAATGGCTCTCAACAAGGGGCCGTGCATGGAGAGAAACGTGAGGCGCATCACGGTTGGCGTTACATCGTTGGTGGATTGTCCGTAGTTGGCATGATCGTTGGGGTTAACCTTGTACTCGCCTTTTTTGCCGCCCAAGATTTCGGTGGCGCGATTGGCCAGCACTTCGTTGGCGTTCATGTGATTGGACGTCCCGGTGCCGCCCTGGTACACATCCACCACAAACTGATCGTTGAATTTGCCCGCAATCATCTCATCAGCGGCTTGCATCAGCGATTCGCCGATGGCCTTGTTGTTGGCGGCGTCGGCCTTGTCAAACAAACCCAGTTCCATGTTGGTTTTGGCGGCGGCTTTTTTAATCCAGCCAAAAGCGCGGATTTGCTCGGGCATCACTTGCGCGACGGTAAAGCCGGAGATGGGGAAGTTTTCTTTTCCGCGCAGGGTTTGGATGCCCCAATACACATTGGCCGGTACCTCTTTGGTGCCCAGCGAGTCCTTCTCGGTACGGGTGGCCTGGGATGCTTGGGGTTCAGTCGCTGTTGCCATGTCGGGTTTCCTCTCTTGCGAACCGAATGTCGGTTCCTGCTGTCTCATGTGTACTCTCTTCATCGGCCAAACATAGCCGCTTGTCAAAGCGATCACGCAACTTCCCCTTTTTCTTTATAGTCCAATACAGTGTAGCGTAAAGGCCTCGATACCAAAACTCGGCTAATTTTAGTTAGCCGAGTTTGCTCAAAAAGAAAATACTAATCCTTTTGGGTCCATTTCGTTTTCACTTGTTGCAATGGGGCAAGCGCGTCCAGCACCAATTCCGTTTGTTCATTATCGTACCAACGGGTTCTAATTTCTGTCTGTAATAATTCTATCATTTCCGTATATGCATCTTTGAAGCGCATGGTTTCCAATCGGGTTGCATCCACCAAAATCTTGCTTTTGTCTTGGCTTAGCTTGAATGGTTCGGTGCTTCCTTCCGGTAGTTTCACCATTTCAAAGGGTGAGTTTGCTATTTTTGAGAGTTCCTGGCCCTGCTCCGTCAGTCTGCGTTTCGTGTAAGAGTTGTTTTCAACGGATGCTTGTCGTTGTAGCGTATCGGCAGTCACCCTGGAAATCTCTTTCAAAACGTCCAGTTGTCGCTGTTGACGAGGGGTTAAATCGGTCAGGCGTGTCACCTTGTCTTCTTGGAGTTTCTTCTTCGAGGCCAGCTCCGAGGCGAGCAACGAATCCCCGCTGGGGACGCCCAGGTATTCGAGCGCAGGGTGTACGGGGATGTATCCCGCTTCATATAGTTTATTCAACGGGTCCGATTCTTCTTCTCCGCCCATGAGTCCTCCAAGCAATCCTCCCCCACCAGCCAGCGACGCTGAGGAAACTGCTACCAGACCATCGGATAGAAAGTCGGGTTTCAGGTTTGCCAGGCCTTTATAGTGTTCGCAAAATGCTTGCAACAGCATGTTGGCAGCCTCATTGGCGTCATTGCGTTTACTCTGCACCAAATCTTCCGGTTTTTGCTTTTGGTGGAACCAGAGCTTCCGCAAGCTCAAAATGCCCTGTTTGGTCTCTTCCAGGGACATCTGTCCGACAACCGTCTTCAGGATTCTTTCCGCATCGTACTTCTGGATAGCGGTTCGATCCCGGTCGAACAGGTCCAACATTTTTTTGTTGCTCCAGATCGCTAATCCCGGTATGGCGTCATAGTTTCCTTCTGTTCCAAAAGCACGCAATTGTCCGGCTTCATAAACCCGGCCCGGGGCTTTGGAACCTTCAAGCAGCTTGAAACCACCGGACTCGTTTTCGTAGGTAGGATGTTGGAAGATGGGATTTTTGGGGTTGTAAAACAACTTTTCGCCACCTTTAAACGTTTCAGCCAGGCTTTCATCCGAAGTGGTAAATTCCAGCTCATTGCCTTCGATAGGCTTTTCGAGCGGAGTCAGCTTCACCATCAAGCCCCGCACGTTCTCCTTGGTGGCATGTGCTTTGCCCGGATGATCCAGCTTGAACTCGGCTTGCCATTCGCAAGAGCGGAAGGTGACGGTTTTGACTCCATAATCGCGTAACAAGACCAGCGCCATCATCTTGGCACCCTCACCAAACCCACCGGCTGCCGATTCTTCGCCTTTCTTGCCGGTACCTCCTAGTGCAAGCAGCTTATCCACGTCATAGTTGGCGGATGCGTTGATCTTGACCTTGTGTTGACCTTGATCCTGAGGTTGTACATCTACTTTGACCCCATCCAGGGTTTGTCCCTGGCCGTCATAGAAGTTTTGCATGGCGTCGCGCGTTACTTTAAATCGGCTCCATTGAATGCCGTAATCTTCCAGGATATGCAGGTAGGTCCAGTCTTTATGCCCTTGCATTACAGGATGATCTGCCGTAAATGTCTGGGATGCCTTAGAAATGCCAGTCGATGGGCGTTTGAATGATTCATAACTGATTTTATCGAGCGGTGGTTCGTTCATGTACGCTTGCATTTTTTCAGGCGTCAGTTTTTCCAGGTTTTGAATGACTTTTTTGGCTTGGCGTTCGTTAAAGAAAGCCATCATGCGCTGTATGACATACAGTGGATTCAGCCATTTTGCGAGGCTGCTGAACCAGTCTTTAATTTTTTCCAGCCAGGACTTCTTCGGGAGAATGTCCGGCACTTCGGATTGTGGCTTGGTTTTGGTGTTCTTTTTGCCGCTAAATTGGACGCGGTCGGCATTTTTCGTCTCAAATGCCTTGAGCCCGACTGTCGAAGCTGGCTGATAAGAACTTGCAGCCGCAAAGATAGGTTTTGCTTGAGTACGCAAAGTGCTGTCCTGGATGGGCATATTGCTGAACTTCTCCTGTTGGAAAGTGATGAAACTGAATAAATAAAGTCAGTGAAGGAATTTTTGTGCTATCTCTCCCTGGCAATCTTTTGTGCCTTTTGTTTTTTAGCTGATTACACCGGATTTTGTGATAAAATCCCCCTCAATTCCCCATCACCCGCCCTTACTTCACCCTGAAAGGACTGCCCGCTATGGCCTCGACGGAAAGCTTCTCCGGACCTGATACCCAACCGCTGGACGGCATGAGCGCCCGCCAGTTTTTTGATCAGGGCACCGGCTACACCTACGACGATTTCATCCTGCTGCCGGGGCATATCGACTTTTCAGCCGACGAAGTATCGCTGGAAACGCAAGTCAGCCGCCGCATCAAGCTCAAAACCCCGTTGGTC
>CAZXUP010000122.1:0-8238 GCA_964643815.1 uncultured Vampirovibrionales bacterium | reverse complement strand
CTGGCAATTGGGCTGTGTCATGCTCGTTCTGAATAAACTTACCGGATAACTTCTAACCAAACGTAGCAAGCCAAATCCGGTCAAACAACAGGCAGCCTTTGCAAGACTCATCACCTGTGGACATTGCGGCTGTTCCGTCATGGGAGACGTAAAGAAAAACGGTCGATATATCTACTACCGCTGTACCCATTACAAACAAAAATGCCCGGACAAGTATATTCGCCAAGAGAAGCTTCAGGAACAGTTTGCCGAACTGGTGCAAGCCTTTACGGTTACGGACGAGCAATATCAATGGATGGTAGACGGCCTGAAACGAACCAACACCATGAAAGACCAGGAAGTAGCCGAACGTCGGCAACATTTAAATGCTGAAATCAGCCGCTTGAACAACCGGCTTTCCCAGCTTTATGAAGACAAGTTGGATGGCGTTATAAGCACGGGTTTTTATCAGACCAAAGCCAAGGAAGCTCAGGAGCGCTTGGCCGATCTTCAAGTACAACTGGAACGAGTACAAACGGCGGGACAAAATCAGATGGCGCTTGGGCTTCAGATTCTCGAATTCGCCAAAGACGCCTACCCGTTGTTTTCTCGGGTCGATGCCTCGGAACAAGCCAAATTATTGAAAATAGTATTCTCGAACTCTTCCTTGAAAGACGGAAAGCTTACTGCCACCTACAAAAAGCCCTTCGACGTACTAGCCGAAAGGGGCAAAAGTGGAGGTAATTACCCCCGGAGCGACTCGAACGCCCGACATGCTCCTTAGGACGGAGCCGTTCTATCCAACTGAACTACGGGGGCACACATGTCATAGTAGCATAGGCAGAGTTCATTCGAAAAACGCCTTGCCTGACGGCTTTATCATCAGAAGGCGCTTGGCATCAAACATATTTTGTATTATCCTTGATAAAAAACTATAGATGACCTCTTGTTATACATGAGTTCATCGGATGAGGGGAGCGCATGCGCGTTATTTCAGCGTCGGTTGCGGCAGCACAATCGGAAGGCAGGCTAGCGGCTTCGCCCGCTTTTGGAGTTACTCTGCCCAGACAGACTCAGCCGACACGCAAAAAGCCAAGTTCACAACCAAAGCAAAGATTCCGGCGCATCGTTTCTCTTCTATTTGCCCTGCTGGGCGGCTTCACCGCGGTCAAAGGCGCCCCCATCGTGCGCGATGCGACACAAGAGATCGAAGCACCCCAGTTGCCCGCATCTCGTGCTATAGCCAACGAGCCGTTTTTGAACCCACGCCATGTTTACGTGCTGCATTCCGGGCTGGGCGATGACAGCAACTGGGGCGCCAAGCTCATCCAGAAACACCTGCTCGCCCGCGGCATTGCCGAAGACCGGATTATTATCCTGCAAACGCCCTTTCCCAAGCTGGATGGACTCAACCGCAAAAGCGACTGGGAAATGTTCAAGCGGATTGTTCGCAGTATCGCCAAAGCAGACAACGATCCGAACGAGCGAGCATACCGCGACAGCTTCCGGCGTAATCTCTCGATTTACGAACAAACGGGGGATCCGCATTCCAGCATCGTCAAAATGCAACGGGCCCGTTTACGGCGAGAACTGGCAACCCGCGGCTTTGCCGATACGCCAATCACCTGGGTCGGCTACAGCGCAGGCGGCGCAGTCGGTTTGGGCGTTGCCGCCCTGAACAGCGAAGACCCGGCGTATCGCATTCGGCGGGTGGTGACACTGGGCAGCCCGGTGCTGCAAAACCATGTGTCTCACGATGTCGAAGTCATCAGCGTAGTGTCCCGCCAGGATCGATTCTTTCGCTCGGTGTTAACCTGGGACACGCTGGTGGGACTAACGTTAAATGTGTTTCCGCCCAACCTGGACGGGAACGATCGCGTCCTGCTGATTCCTCAGGGCGAGCATCCCGATTTGGTCGAAAAAGCCGATGCCCTGGAAGCCGTCATTCGAGCGCTACCTAAACCGTCGGCATCACCCAACACTTAATAATTTCAAAGATCCTCGACTGATCAGAATCTCAAGCCCGATCAAAATAATGATGATCAACTCCAGCGTCTGGGCTTGCGTCGTGCTGATCCGATCCGTCAATAACTGGTACAGGTTTCCGATAATATCCAGCTTGCGGGAAATCGACGCATCCCATGTGGCAATATAAAACCGCTCGCTGACCGCCGCATGAATGCGGGCGAGATATAAATCGCCAATCAGCTTCAACGAGTTATCCACCCGCTCGGCCAGCAAGGCCGATTCAATCCGAAGTTCGGCCAGCTCTTGCAAGGTTTTCCGGTACGGACTCAACAACGGCAGAAACCAGCGCGGCTGCTTCTGCACCACATTTTCATAACTCTGAAGCCGTTTATCCAGTTCGGAATCGAGATATCTCGCTTCCAGCAACTCAACATTCAACAGTTCCAAAACGTTCAGCGTATCCACGTAATCCGAATCGATCAAAATCGCCGCATTCCAGTCAATCAGGGCTAAATCGTTTTGATAATAGGAAATCGTTTTCCCCAGCGCGTCTTTCTGCTGCTCCAGGCTTAACGATTCCACTTCAAAGCGCAAGGTTTGCGCAAAAATCGATTCGTATTGAGACAACAGTTTTTCCGCAGTAACCGGCGCACTCTCTGCAGATTCCAGTTGCTCCAGGCTGAACACATAGTAGTCCTCGACCAAGTCTGAGAGGACAGGCCGGGTAATCGCCGCCCTGACGGTTTGAATCAGGGCTACAACCTGGGCACGCGCCTGGCTTTCCAGGTTGCAGTCAAACAGCATCTTGCTAAAGCCGGGCAAGTCTTCCAGAGCCAGTGGCATATCTTTCTGATTTAAGGCCCAGCGATAGGAAATGCTGATGGCGCCAAAATCAAAAATTTTAGCCTCAATCTGCCCTGTTTTCCCACGCAAATCCCCCGGTAAATCCAATGTCTCTCCCAGAGAAACCACCAGCGGTGGCCGCGTATATTGCAGGTAAGGCGGGGTTTGCTTGGCCCGGGAGATGGGGCGAACCGGTTGGGCCGGTAACAATTGCCCTACCCGCGCCAAATCAATTTCATACCCGACATCAAACGCAAACAAGGCGATTGCGTCCCCTTGCACCACCTGGGCTTTGGTTGCCAACGGCGTCACTCACGCTCCTTACATAAACACATCACGATCATAAGCCCTGCAGTGACCGCTGTAAAGCAGCATCTAATGGATTATCCCGCCAGCCTGAAACACGCCCCGCTAAAAAAACCGGCCAGACGGAAACCGGGTGTCAAAGTAAATAACCGGCTCGGGCCTTTGACGCCGCTGCCCTTCATGATATTTGGTCAGAAAATAATCCCGCTGGTTGGGCGTCAGTTCCGGACTCCTCAACGCAATGCCGAGATGATGCACGCCTTTCTCGTAGAACTCCGCCGAAATGGCCTTGTTCTTTTTGCCCCACTTATTGTACTTATGCCCCAGCTCCACATAAATCAGGCCCAATTGACTATCGACCGAAAATGCCTTGGTCGCGCTTTCCGGCATCACTAAGTCTTCAAAAATATCGCGCGCCTCTTTATATTCTCCCTTTTGAAACGCGCTAAGCCCGCAGTAGAAATTAATAAACGGATCGCCGGTGTACACCGAGCGCGCCTCTTTGAACGTCCGCAACGCCTCCCCGTAATTATGCCGTTGCAACGCCGTAATGCCTTCGGTCGCAATCGCATTGAATTGTCGGTATTCGGCCAAGGTAATATGCTTCGGATTGGTCACCGACGGCTTTTGCTGATACAGCGTACGGGCCGCCTGGATATCCCGTGCGCTTAACGTCGGCCATGCCTTACCGGAATGCGAGTAATTGCCCACTTCGGCCATGATATCGGCCAGGTTGACGCTATGCGACAACCCTAGCATGTGCCCGATTTCATGAAGCGCGGTGGCGTAAATATCCTGTTCGGATCGCGGCTTCCCGTTTTTAGCCAGTACCAGCACAATATCAGATTTTGTAAAAAAGCCGCGCATGCTTTCCAGTTTATGAATGCCGACTTGTGCGTCCACATCGGTTTCCGAAATCGGTTTGTCCGTCCAGTAAACGACGACATCCGTTTTATCCGGATCGCTCGTGAACTGAAACTTCACCTGGCTACCCAATGCATTCTGCCACTCCTGAAACGCTTTTTGAACCAGCGCTTGTTGCTGTCCATTCCAACCGGTTAAGGATTGACCGGACGTGACAAGGATGCGAATCGATTCGTTTTCATCATTCCAGCGATGCAGACCGTTGACGGAATAGTTGAAATACTGCTCCAGGCCTTGTGCTCGCGAGCGAAACATTTTTTCGAGCAGCGCCAATTGATATTGAATGGTTTTTACCTGCTGAGCGTCTGGCGTGGCCTGTTGCTGGTAATAGGCCAGTGCTTGTTGATACAGGTTGCGGGCTTCGTCAAAGCGTCCCTGGTGGCAGAGGTTTTCCGCCAGAATCGGCAGCGTTGTTCGATACTCGGAACTCTCTTTGGCAGTATGGGCGATGACATATTGAAAATGTTTTTCCGCCAATGGATATTCCGCTTTTCGATTATACGCCAACCCTAAAAACGTGTGGGTATTTAACAAGTCCGCATCATTGGCAGCCGTGTTTTTTGATTGATAGGCCAAGGCTTGTTCCAAATACGGTTCCGCCGCTTCATCGCTTTCCGAAAAATACAGCGCCTTGCCAAGCGCCGCTTGCAGCATGGCAATAAAACTCTTTTCATTTGGATAGAACTTCAGCGCCTGCTCCAAGGCCAGCTTAAATTGTATCGCTGCTTCCGCATAATTTTTCTCTTCGTTATAGGCTTTTTTACCCGCTTCGTAAAAACGACCGTCATACCGATTTGAATTGGAGGCCACCGGAGTAGACGTTGTGTTCTCTGCAGGTGTCCCCGTTGCTGTCGCTGTCATAGAACCACGGATGTTGGCCAGCCTGAAAGCCGTCCGTTTGGTTTCCGGGGCATCGCTGCCTACGCTTTTCTCATACAGCGCCAAGGCTTGCTGATAATAGTTGGCGGCTTCCTCGGGTTTGTTCTGGTTTTGATACGCCGCACCCAGGTTTTCCAAAATGAGGGCGGACTCTTTTTGCTGCCCGGGCGGTTGAACCGAAAGCGCCTTTTGATAAAAGGGAATGGCCGCTTCGTACTGTTTGTTCTGGGCCGCCATCACTCCCAGATTATGCAAAGCAGCCGAATAGTCGAAGGATTGCCTGCCAGCGTTTTGTGGCAACTCGTAAATTGCAATGGCCCGCTTGTAACTGGCTTCAGCCGCCGCCCTGTCATTTAAGCCGGACTGAATCAGTGCAATCAAATAATGGACATCAGCTTCCCCTACTGAACTGGCGCCATGCCGCTTGACGGCGTGAGGCAGATACTTTTGCGCATAGGTCAAAGCTTGTTGATACTGCTGCTGTTCGTAATAAATCCGGGACAAGGCTTGATAGGGAATAATCAGGTTGGGATCGGCAGGCCCCATTTTGGCCAATGCCTGCTTAAAGAGTTGCTCGGCCTTGGCTTTTTGCCCTTGCTGTAGTGCTGAAACCCCTTGATGCAGTATCGCAACCGTATCGACAGCGGGAGATGCAGGGCGCACAGGCGCCTTGGCCACTGGCCGGGCCGGGGCTTTGGGCGGGGGCGCCGCAATGGCGTGGGTACACAGCAACGCCAGCAGGATAGCCGCAGTCAACCGTTTTTCAGAGCACATGAATCATCTCCAAGCGATATCAAACAGATATAAATTACTCGCCGACAGCAGATCGTTCAGCACGCGGGGAGGGGGGATTTTATCTTGTTGAGTTTGATCATAAATGAAGGGGTCTCGTAAAAACAAGCCGGAAACGGCTCTGGCACAGCCGCAGCAAATTGAAACTTTTTTCCGGATGCTGAGTATCAGATAGCAGGTGCGCCCCGGGCCAAGAAATGGCTTGATCGAAAACCCGTTAGAGCAATAGTGCTTGCGAGAGCAATAGTGCTTGCGGTCAAAGCCTCTCCAGCCGTATGATGCTTAGGAAAGATGATGCTTTGTGATGAGTGCAGGTTGCGGATGAGAACCAAAAACACCATCAGTCGGAGGACTACCCAATGGCTCACTGGCGCCATGCTAGGCCTCGTGCTGATTTTGCCCGCCATCGCCATGGCCGAAGCCCCACAACAAGTGACACAGGCATTGGACAACGAACCATTACCCCCTGTAACACCGGCTGTCTCACCGTTAGCGGAGCCTCCAGCGTTAGCGGATACAAAGGTAGAGCCGGTGGAATTGAAAGCCTCGGCCATCAAAACCGAGAATCAACCCATCGATCTGGTCACGGTCCTCAAACTGGTCGAAGATCAAAATTTATTCATCGCCCAAAACCGCAAAAACACCGAAATTTTGAAAACACGCCTCTGGCAACGGGAAGCAGCCCTGTTGCCCAGCATCGACGCCAGCTATTCCCAGAACTGGCAGCAAGGCCAGCAGCGGTTTATTTCCGGGGGGGGGGGTGGTTTTATCGTTGGGGGCGGCGGTGGCAGTGGCGGAACCGGAGGAGGAGGGGGCCGCAGCAGGGGTTCATCCGAAGTGCAAACGTTTTTACAACCTCAACTTGGGGCCAGCTGGACCATTCATCCGGGCGGGCGAAACATCTATGAAGTTCTGGCGGCCAAGCAGCGAAACCGGGCAGCCAATTCGCTACTGAAAGGCACCGTGCAGGAACAACTGGCCCAGTCGGCTGAAGAATATTACAAACTGCTGGCGGCTTACATTCAGAAGGGTGTGGTGGTCCGCAGCATTATCCAGTCGCGCGAACAAGTGAAGATGAATCAGGCCAAAGTCGCCGTCGGCAAGGGTATTCCCCTGGATTTGTCACGGGCGAAAACGGCCTATGCCCAGCAGCAAAGCGCGCTGGTGCAAGCGGAAAACACCATCATCCAGGCTGAGCAGGTTTTGCTGAACCGCCTCAATCTGGATCCCACCATCCATCTGGTGCCCGATGAACTGGACGCCCGGAAAAAGCCGTTGCTTTTGGAAGATGTGCCGGTAGAACGTTTGATTGCCGACGCCATCCACAACAACCCGGCCATTCAGCGCGGCGAGGAAGAACTGAAAGCGCTGGGCTACGATTATAAAACGGTTCGCTCCGATGTGATTCCATCGATGACGCTGCGGGCCTTTACGCGTGGCAGCGGCTCAGAACTCAACGATCTGCAACGCTCCAACTCGGGTGGCATCACCATCACGGCCAACTTGCTGGAAAACATGGGCATTCAGCTTCCGCTACGACTACGCGAACAACGCAAACTGATTGAACAGAAAATGCTGGCGCAACAGCAATTGGTGCGGGATGTTGAAAGCCAGGTGATGACAGCGTATCTTGGCAGCGAAAATTACAAAAGCGCACTGGAGGCAGCCGAACAGGAACTGACATCGGCGCTTGAAAGTTACGATCTGGCCGTTGGTCGCTTCAAGGCCGGGTATGGCATCAACATTGATGTGCTGGATGCGGAAGCGGCATTATCGAATGCGCGCAGCAACCTGGTGCAGGTCGTTTTGAATTATAATCAGGCTCAGGTTCAACTGGTTGAGGCTCTGGGCAAAGTGACCCCCGAAACACTGGTGAAGGGGCTTCCAATCGCCAAAGCCGTTCAAGCCGGGGAAGAGCAAACCCAGGGCATTCAAAAAGGAGTCATTCCGAATGACAGCACAAACAACCCGTAAGCGTTTTCCAGGGCGCAATCGCAAAATTATTATTGGCGTCATCATCGTGGCCGTCCTGAGCCTGGCCCTGGTTTTTGGACTTGCAAACAAACCAAACCCCAAAGACAAAACGCCGACACAAATCATCACCGTGACCCGTGGTTCTATCACCAAGAGTGTTGCCACCACGGGGCGGGTCATTCCAAATTTTGAAGTGGAAATTAAAGGAAAGGCGAGCGGAAAAATTATTCAACTGCCGTACGATGTGAGTGAGTTTGTGCAGCAGGGAGCATTACTCGTCCAACTCGATCCGATTGACGAAAACCGGGAAGTCAGCCGGGCATCCGCTTCTCTGGCTGGAGTCGAAAGCCGGATGGATCAGACTCGCCTCAATCTGCAAGTCGCCCGCCAAAATCTCTCAACAGATATTTTACGGGCGCAAGCCAATCTTCAGACTGCCAAAATCAAGGCAACCGAAATGCAATCGAAAAGCCATCGGCTGGAAGAATTACTGAAAAGCCGCTACATCAGCCAGGAAGGATATGAAACGGGCCTGACCGCAAAAACACAGGCGGTATCGGAATTAGAGAACGC
>CAZXUP010000121.1:0-8256 GCA_964643815.1 uncultured Vampirovibrionales bacterium | reverse complement strand
GAAGTGAGCTGGCAACAAGTATGCCATTATCGACCGTGTAAAGGCCGTACTGCCTGCCGGGGGACGTCTGATTGAGCCGTTTGCGGGGTCTGCCGCCGTGTTTCTCAATACCAACTTTGAGCAGGCGGTGTTGAGCGATATCAACGAAGATTTGATCAATCTATACCAGTATTTGCAGCGGGACGGCCAAAAATTTATTGGCTATTGTAGTACGTTTTTTGTGAAAGAAACCAACAACGCGGATACCTACTACCAGTTTCGTAATATCTTCAACGCGACGGGCGATATGCGCCTGCGTGCGGCGTTGTTTTTGTATTTCAACCGGCATGGGTACAACGGTTTGTGCCGCTACAACGGCAAGGGCGAGTTTAACGTGCCGTTTGGACGCTACACCAAGCCTTACTTTCCAGCCGAAGAAATGGTGGACTTCCATCGCAAGATACAGGACACGACGCTGTTGCATCAGGACTTCATCCAGAGCATGGAGTCGGCGCGACCGGGCGATGTGATTTACTGCGACCCGCCCTATGTGCCGCTCACCGAGACAGCCAAGTTTACGGGTTATAGCAGCGGAGGCTTTGGCCTGCGTGAGCAGGAGCAACTGGCCGAGCTGGCCAAGCGGCTTTCTAAAAAAGGGGTCAGCGTGGTGATTTCCAATCACGATACGGTGTTTACGCAAACCGCCTACCAGTCGGCGCATATTATTTCGTTCAAGGTACGGCGGTTTATCAGCTGCAAGGGCGACGCTCGCGGGCAGGCCAACGAGATGCTGGCATTGTTTGGACAAGAAGGCGAGAGCCTGGCGGGTTAGGCTATTTCTTGACGGGGATCAGATACAGGGGGCTTATTGTCTCGCGCTCTATTAAAATAAAAAACTGTAGGGGGTTAATCAATCTAAATCAGACTACTATTCGTGATATTACTCATCCGACTTACAGGTTAGTCTCTCCATTCCAAGTTTTTTGTATCAAAAACAAAGGTAGGAACCCCCTCTTGGTAAATAGGTATTCCTATCACTAGTTTCTTTGAGTTTTTGATTTTATGAAAGAGGCGATTGTAAGGTAGGAATGCAGTATCAGAAGAATTGTCTTCTGAGGGATTGCCTGTCATTTTAATCGGCGAGCCTTCGTCAAAACGAAGCGTGAAAGGACAACTGTCATAGGTATGACAAAGAATTTGTCCTCTATCAATTTGAAATATGATATCTTTCCCGTACCGAGGATGCTTTCTGAGAATTAAGGTCCCATATGTCTGTCCATTGTAAGGGAAATCAAATGACTGAAAATTAGAACTTCTGATTGCTGCGTTATAAACTTCTTTACCTGAGAGGTCATCGACATTAGTAGAGTATTGCCACCCATTATTAGCGTTTTGAGGCTCATTGGCCTCTGCGCCCAATCCATGCTCTGCCATTTTACCAATTCCAGAAGACCCTAACACCGCCAGGCCCACACATGATGCAAAGGTGAATACTGTTATTCCCAGACAGCCAATGCATCCGAGTGCTAGCAGTGACAGCTTCAGCCTTTTCCCGCAATGGGGGCACTTGGTTACAGTAGTGGATACATCTTTCCCACATTCTTTGCAGGGCTTTAACGCCATTTATCCTTCTTCCTTCTGTTTACACAAGAACATCATATCCAAGAAAAAAGCACTACGAGTGCATTCCGGGCTCAAAGGGGAAATGGGCTTAGCAGGATTCAAACCTGCAACCAAGGGATTATGCGTCCCTTGCATTGCCTTCACGCCAAGACCAATGCAATTAATCTACTATAAAACCTCTGCCGTAGGAACGCAAAAAATTACCCTGCCGAGCGTTGGGGGCCTGGCAGGGTAAAGCTTTTGAAAACCGTCTTCAACTACGAAGAGCGACGAGGACCGCCACGCTTGGTGCTGGAGGTTTTCTTACGATATTTACGGGCGTTCTCGCGGTTGCGGAGCGCTTTTTCTTTTTTCTGGTTATTCTTGGCCATCAAGCGCTCCTCTTAGTAAGAGGAGTTAGCTTGGAAACATTCCCGGCAGTACACCGGTTTCGTTCCATTGGGCTGAAAAGGCACTTGCGTGTTGACGCCGCAGCCAGCGCAAACGGCATCATACATCTGCCGAGGTGCGCGACCGTAGCCACCACCACCGCCGCCGCCGTATCCACCGCGACCGCCACCACCGCCACGGCTCTGCTTAGCAGCATCGCGGCAGGGTTTGCATTTGCGCGGGGGCTGAAAGCCCTTGGATTCATAAAACTCTTGCTCTTCCTGGGTAAACTGGAACCCTGTACCGCAAGCTGCACAGGTAATATCTGTTGCTGTCATCCGTCTTGGACCTCAATCACTAAAATAAGCCAGATTTTCAGATAAGGTCCGTTACTTTAAAAAACAAACCAACCATAAAAATCCAATCTCTTTAAGATCCATCATTTTGGCTGGAAAAGCAAGACTCAATTTGCAACGTGCTTTGCTCCCCAAGCCGATATCTCCGTTATTTACAGCGTCAACGGCCTTTGCTACAGTATTTACACTTGTTGTAACCGGGTTTTGCCAAGATGTCACCCACCCCGCAACCTCAAACCGCTCAACCGCTCAAAGCGCCCCGGCATGCCATGGTCGAAATCATCCGCTTTCTTCATCAGCGCGGCTGGACCCCGGCCACCAGCTCCAATTTCTCCTGCCGGACAGGCGTTGCGGGCAACGAGGAGGTGCCTGGGTTTGCCATTTCCGTTTCCGGGCTGGATAAAGAAACCTTTACATTGGATGATTTTATCGAGGTGGACGGCGCAGGCCAGCCGAGCAATCCGGCACAGGTGCACCTCAAACCTTCCGCCGAAACCTTGCTGCATGCGATGGTCTACCGGCTTTTCCCGAAAGCGCAGACGGTATTGCACACGCATTCCATCGATGGCACGGTGCTTTCCAAGCTGTACGAAGCTCAGGGCGGCCTTGCGCTCAAAGATTTCGAGATTTTAAAGGGCCTGGAAGGTGTGAAAACGCACGAAACCGAACTCTGGCTGCCCATCTTCCCCAATAGTCAGGATATGAACACGCTTGCAAAGCAGATTGAAAGCGCGTTGCTGAATCGTCCGCCCGTTTATGGCTTTATGCTGGCTGGACATGGCCTGTATACCTGGGGCGAAACTCCGGCGCAGGCCAAGCGTCATGTGGAAGTCTTCGAGTACTTGTTTGAAGCGATATTAAAGTTGAGATTGCATGGCTACGCTGACTATTCCGGATAAAAAAATCACGCTGACCGAGGTCGATGACATCCGCCGCTACCTGGCGGAGCGTGGCATTTTGTTTGAACAGTGGGAAGCCTCTTGCGCGTTTTCCAAAGAGGCCACGCAGGAGGAGATTCTCGCGGCGTATGCGCATGTCCTGCAACCTTATATGGAAGCCAATGGGTATCAAACGGCGGATGTCATTTCCGTGCACCCGGAGACACCCAAGCTGCCTGAAATTCGCGCCAAGTTTCTGCGAGAACACACGCATAGCGAAGACGAAGTTCGCTTTTTCGTCGATGGGCAAGGGTTCTTTTGGTTTAACCTCGAAGGTAATGAACCTGTCTTCTGCGTAAAGTGCGTGGCGGGTGATTTGTTGTCAGTGCCGACGGGTTTCAAGCATTGGTTTGACCTGGGGCCGGTGGCGTTCGTCAAGACCATTCGCGTTTTTATCGATGCCTCGGGCTGGACGCCGCATTACACGGATTCCGGTGTCGATACCCGGTACCGCGAAGCGGTTGTAGGATAGAAGGACAGGATAGGGGTAGAAAAATGCCACGCTTTATATTACTGGATATCGAAGGCACCACCACCGACATCGATTTTGTGCATCAGGTATTGTTTCCCTATTCTGCCGAGCGCCTGGCGGAGTATGTTCAATCCCATACCAACGATGCCGACGTGCAAGACGCCTTGCGCCTGACCAAAGCGACTGTGTTTGAAGAAAGAGGGCGCACGGAAGAAAATCGCGACATCAATGACGACGAAGCTATCGACACTTTATTGGAGTGGATTTGTGATGATCGCAAGCACCCAGCGCTGAAAAAATTACAGGGCTTGATTTGGAAAGTGGGCTTTGAACAAGGAGATTACAAAGGGCATGTGTATGACGACGTGCCCGAGGTGCTGGAGCAATGGAAACAGCAGGGCATCGGCCTGGGGATTTATTCGTCCGGTTCGGTGCAGGCACAAAGGCAATTGTTTGGGCATTCCGTTTTTGGGGATTTAACACCCTATTTTTCGCATTATTTTGATACGACCATTGGTGGCAAGAAAGAACCAGATTCGTACCGGAGCATTGCGCAAAAACTTAAAATAGAACCCAGCAACATCCTGTTTTTATCGGATATTGACGAAGAGCTGGATGCAGCGGCGGAAGCAGGCTTTCAGGTGATGCAACTACTGCGCAAAGAATCAACCAAGCGTTCTTCTTATCCGGCGGTTTCCAATTTCAAGGAAATCCGCCTGGAAGAAGCGGGCATGATTTGTTGATATCGTCATCTTGATCTGAAGGGCTTAATTCTGTCATTCCCCCGCAGGCGGGAATCCATTCTGCTTAAAAATTGGATCTATCCAAATTCACTTTCCACGTTTATTCCTGACAATGGATTCCCGCCTGCGCGGGAATGACAAGGTGGGGTACTCCCCGCCAACTTGTTGGCCGCTTTTGGGGGAATAAGCAGAGTATCCGTTAATGGAAAGTTTTTGATAATCGTTTCTATTTCCTGATCAATGTCTTGATGTAGGAATACTCGTCAATGGCGGCCATCGTGCCTTCGCGACCAATGCCGGATTGCTTGATACCGCCGTAAGGCAGGATATCCGCGCGATAGGTCGGGATATCGTTAATCATCACACCACCGACATCCAGCGTTTGATAGGCCAGCTCGGCCTGATTGAGATCGTTGGTGTAGACACCCGCATGCAAGCCGTATTTGCTTTGATTGGCAAACATCAGTGCGTCTTCAAATTTCTGATAGGACATGACGGTCACAATCGGGGCAAACACCTCTTCGGCATTCACCATCATCTCCGGTGTCGTGCGATCCAGAATCGTCGGGTTCATCGCAAAGATGTTGAACGTGTTGCCGCCATACACCACGTTGGCGCCGAGTCGCAAAGCATCTTTAATAAGGGTTCGCGCGCGCTGCACATCATCCATCGTAATCATCGGGCCGATATCCGTTTCCCGGCGCATCGGATCGCCTACGGTCAAGGCTCGGGTTTCAATCACAAACGCGGACATAAATTCTTCTTTAATGCGTTCGTTAATGAAAATGCGTTGCACCGAAATGCAGACTTGCCCCGCGTACGCAAACGCCCCAAAGGCGACACGCTTGGCGATGATATCCACCGGCTCGGTGAAATCTTCGATAATCAAGGCCGCATTGCCGCCCAGTTCCAGTGTCAGGGATTTGGTTCCGGCGATGGATTGCAAATGCCAACCCACCTTGGCGCTACCGGTAAACGACAGCTTTCTGAACACATCCGAACGCACCAGTTGCTCGGCAACCTCGTTGCTGGCAGGCACCACGCTGATGGCGTCGTATCCGGCCTCAACAGCCAATCGTCCCAAATACAACGCCGTCAACGGTGTTTGTGGCGCAGGCTTGATGGTGATGGAGCAACCGGCGGCAATGGCAGGCGCCAGCTTATGAACCACGAGGTTCAGCGGAAAATTATACGGCGTGATTGCCAGCACCGGCCCCACGGGGAAACGCTGGATTCTCGCCTCCCGGCCATCCACCGACATCACGAGTCCGGCCATGCGTTCCACTTCGATGGCGTATGAGCGGCACACTTTGATGGCGCGTTCCACCTCCATTTTGGAGAGTCGAAGCGGTTTGCCCGCCTCTTGCGTAATCAGTTTTGTGAGTGTGCCGCTATGCTTCTCAAGCAAATCCGCCAGGCAATTCAAGATGGCCGCTCGTTGGGCCATCGTCGTTTTTTTGAATTCGCAAAACCCATTGATCGCAGCCTGTTCAATTTGTGGAATATGCGATTCATCCACACTACAGCATTCGCCCACCACGGTGGTTGTATCCCAGGGGTACACGACAATCTGTGTCTGCCTGCTTCTTGCTTCTTCGCCCTGCAACAAGAAGGATTGAGTAGCGCCACTGCTGATGATTGAGGACATGGTTCAAGCTTTCCATTCGACAAACTTTTATTTTAAAGCACAGGCTCCAGGATGGCGTTGATTTCGTCTTGCGCCTGCCGCAATGCAACCGAGGGACGAACTTTGCCCAGCATTGCCAACTGCACGTAATGATTGATAATCTCGTTGATGGCGTTTTGATTGGGCTGAATGCGATACGCTTCCGTTGCCGTCAGCAGTTGCGACGCACTGACAGCCCGCCCGCGCGCCATCAAGTCTTTTGCGTGCGCAGTCGAAAAATACGGATCGTGCAGCGCGCTGGTAACCGAAGGCAACACCGGTGCGGCCTGGGCCAATGCCAATTGATTTTTCGCGTTGGTAATAAACGCGGCAAAATCGGCGGCTTCTTTGGGATGCGCGCTTTTGCGCGGAACGACTAATACCATCAGGGAGAAATCCTTGTAGCGGGCATCTTGCGGAAATTGCGGCGCGACCTCGGTTGTCTTGTAAACCTCGGGCGCGTTCTCTTTCACGATCTTTAAAAAATTCGGGCCAATCTGAAACAACGCCAACGTGCCTGCCTGATACCGCCCGACGGCTGCCTGATGGCCCTCGGTAATGGCTTCCGCCGGCACCCAGCCCGCTTGGTACATATCCACAAAATGCGCCAGGTGTGCAATCGCTTTATCGGTTACAAACACGGCGCGACCTTTTTCATCGTACAGCGGCACGCCCATTTTTTTGAGGTCCTTCAAAAAATTTCCGTTTTCTGAAATCACCGGCATCAAGCCATAGGCTTTGGTTTTGGCACGGACAGCTTCGGCAAAATCGGGCAAATCATCAAACGTGGAGGGCGGAGATTTCAGCCCCGCTTTGTTGAGAATCGTCTTGTTATACAGAAACACGCTGGAGGTGACATACCAGGGAACGCCAAAAGTCGTTTCGGCACCATCTTTTTTTTGCAAAGTTGCCGCTTGCCACGCCACCGGCAGATAACTTTTCTGCGTCGTTTCGGGCAAAGCCGTTTGCATATTCACCAATGCGTTTCGGCTGGCGAGTGTTGCGGAGAAATCCGGGTTCAGGTTCACGACATCCGGCACATGGCTGCTCATCATCGCCGTCAGTGTGCGCTTGGGCCCTTCGGAGAAGGGCAGATCGATCCATTTAATTTTGATGTTGGGATGCGCCTGCTCGTACTCGGCAAACATGGGTTGCAGCGTGTCTTTGAAGGTATCGAGCTGCAAGGTCCAGAATTCGAGCGTAATTTTATCGTTGGTTGTTTGCGGTTTTTGCACACAGCCAAACAAGGTTACTCCAACAGCAAGTAACAAGCCTGCAAGCCCTATTCTTTTACCTATACCTAGGGTCCGTTTCTTCTCCCAAGCCCCCTTCCTTTTCATAGCTTGAAATCCTTGAACACGCGCATCACAATAAAACGCGCCTTGGTGAGTTCCATCGGCACGCCTTGCTGATCAGACCCTTCGATATAGATCCCGATGTCTGATCCGGTTTTGTAGCCCAGCGATTCGGGAATGGGGATCACCTGATGCGCAATCTCCCGCTCCGCCAGCCATTGGCTCGCATTTTCGGTGGTGGGCGTGGAAGGCAGAACAATCAGCATGATAGCTTGATTATAGCAGGCCAAACACCTTCCGGGCGTTTCTGCTCGTCGCTTCGGCCACGGCCTCGTAAGGCATCCCCTTGAGTTCCGCAATTTTTTCCACCACGTGCTTCACCCGGGCAGGTGCGTTGGGTTTGCCGCGAAACGGCATCGGGCTGAGAAACGGTGAATCGGTTTCGACCAGAATCCACTCCAGCGGGGTCTCTTTTGCTGCCTCATGGAGGTTCTCCGCTTTTTTGAATGTGAGATTCCCCGCAAAGCTGATGTAAAACCCTTTGTCGATCATCTGCCGGGCAAAAGCAGCATCGCCGCTAAAACAATGCATAATGCCCCGAACACCCGGAACCTCGCTAATCACCGCATGCACGTCTTCATGTGCGTCGCGATCATGCACGATCACGGGCAAATCCTGCTTGCGACCCAGCTCCAGCAAGCCCTTGAAGCATTGCTTCTGCAAATCGACATGCGTTTTGTCCCAGTAGTAATCGAGACCCGTTTCACCAATCGCCACCACCTTGGGATGCGCCAGCAACGCCTCCACTTCGCCCA